>DAOUVF010000112.1 GCA_030667765.1 Bacteroides sp. | reverse complement strand
GCATCAGGATTCCAGGTTGGTTTGTCCAGTTCACTGTAATTGTATGTCCACAGTATCTCTCCATTCTCCGCGTCAACGCCGATTAAATAATTACTCAATATATTGACAATGATCCTTTTATCTCCTTTTTCAATCAGGACTGGGGATACATATGCAGTGCTGTCATGGATGGTCTCGCTGGTCCAGATTGTTGCTCCTGTTTGTTTATCCAATGCAATCATGGTGGTTGTAAGTCCCCCGGGTGTATAAATAACCTTATCATCAACCAGCAGCGGTGACTCGGTAATTTCCCATGTGGAATACAATCCATTGAAGTTTTTATTTGTCTCAACATGCCAAATTATTTGTCGCTGGGAGACATCCACACAAACGACCTCTCCCCGTCCGCTGATGAGAAATGCCATGTTTCCCTCAACTGTTGCAGTGCAGCGGGTATCCTTGAACGTACGCAATGGGGATAGGCCATAAGGGATATGCCATAGAAGATTTCCATTTTCCGGTGCAATGGCCGAGAGGTATTCAATGCTGTCTTTTTTACCGGTTGCGTATATGACACCATTTATCACGGATACAGATGAAAAACCCTTTCCGATTCCTTCCATGCTCCACAGGAGTTCCGGTCCCTCATCAGGCCACTCCTCCAGCAGATCTGTCTCTGGATAGACCCCATTACGTTCCGGTCCCCGCCACTGCGCAATCTCCTGTCCTGTTAACAAATGATTGATCAGCACAGAAAGAATCAGCAAGTATCCTGTTTTATTCACTTTCCTGTTAAAAAATTGTATGCATCCTTGAAAAGCACGGTTACAAATTTAGCCAGAATGATTAACTTGAGCCTTATGACTATATTTAATATGAATGCTGATCAATCAATACAACTGATTTCATTCATCCAGGAGACTATTACTAACAATCTTAGATCACAATAAATCATTACAAACGATGCAAAGATACGGATGTTCAGAGAATGACATTGCTCATTATACTTGTATGCGAGTCCCCGGACCCATAATCATTGACGGAAACCTTGACAAGCCAGTCTGGCAAAAGGCCATTAAATCACCCCGCTTTGTGGATATGGCCACAGGAGATCCGGGCTGGTACGAAACCCGGGCTGCTGCATTGTGGGACAGTCACAGCCTTTACATTGGATTCTGGGTAGAAGAACCCTTCGTGGAGGCACGGCAGAGGGAACGTGATGATATTATTTTCAGGGAGAATGATATTGAGGTGTTAATTGACGGAGGGGACTGTTATTATGAATTTGAAATCAATGCGCTGGGTACCATATATGAAGTGTTCTTTATTTGGCAGGATGCTTACAAAAGGAACGGCCGCTTTGATGTGCCCGAGTTCGATCTGCTCTCGCGCAAGGCACTTTCCTTCGGGGGTGACTACGACCGCCATCCGGAATCATTCTGGTGGGGCCGGCATCCCAGGAAATGCAGGTGGGCTTTTCTTGAATGGGATTTACCCGGACTTCAAACAGCAGTCCGGGTAGATGGAAAATTAAACGACAAGCGAATTCCGGATAAGGGCTGGAGTGTGGAACTGGCCTTCCCATGGGAAGGGATGAAATGGCTCACAAAAGGAAGATCGCTACCTCCGGAGGATGGAGATACCTGGAGAATTTTTTTCGGGCGCTTTCAAAGATTATGCAATGCAGGAAATGAAGTGCAACCCCATCCGGCATGGGCCTGGAATAAACATGGAGTTTATGATACTCATTTACCGGAATGTTTCACCAAAGTCCATTTTTCAAATGACTATCTGCAACTTGATTGAAGGGATTCGCAGAAGATGACCCTCTGCAGAAGGCATGTACCGGTATTTTAGTATATTTATTTGGTTTTTTCTTATCCTAAGCGGCGATGGAGCAGTATACCGATGAACAGATCATCGAGGGAATTTCACAGAATGACCGAAAGGTGATGGATTATATCTATGATCGGTTTTATGGAAAAGTAGAGGGCTTCATCATGGGAAGAGGTGGGAACCCTGAGCATATCAAGGATGTATTCCAGGAAGCCCTCTATGTGATAGTCAAGAAGGTCCGTAAAGAAGGCCTTAAGCTTACATGCACATTTTCAACTTATCTACTGGCCGTCTGTAAGAACATTTGGATGCATGATATGAGGAAAAGCAAGGTTCACCTGGTGGAGGATTCAAAACTGGATTTAGTCCCGGCAGAAGATGAAGTTGACTGGGACCAGCAAAAGGAATTCCTGGCCCTGTATAATCATCATTTCAATCAGCTAAGCGAGGATTGCCAGAAATTACTGCGTCTGCATTTTGGAAAAGTATCTCTTGCGGAAATCCAGCAGATATTCGGATACAGCAGTGAGCATTATACATCGGACCGTAAGTACAGGTGCAAGCAAAGCCTTTATAACCGGATAAGGAAAGATCCAAAATTTAAAGAGATTACAGATGATCGATGATAAAGACATAATCAGGTATCTCGACGGGGATATGACGGAGGATGAGAGACTGGAGGTTGAAAAGGAAATCTCCGGAAATCCCGATCTTGCTAGAAAAGTGGAAACATTCCGGAATCTTCAGAAGCTGGCTGAAAAAGCTATGAGGCAAGCAGATGATCCGGAAGATAACCTGGATCAGGAGACCAGGGAGGAGATCAGGCAGGCTGTGATTGATTTTAAGGAAGGCGGGAAAGATGATATAACAGGAGAGGTTGATGAAACAATAAAAAGTGCCCGACAGGATTTTGAGCAAAGGAGGGAAAAAGGTCAGCAGGAAACTGGCGTAACTGAATCTGAATCCCAACGGTCAAACATCAGGCAAGTCAGGCGTATCTGGTTCAGTGTTGCCGCTATTGTAGTCCTTGCTGTTATTGTGTCTGTCCTCATATTCAGGCCTTTCAAAGGTAAACCGGCAAAGGATCTTTATACAGAATATTATAAGGAATTTCCAATGACAGAGGAAATGAATGATCTGTCCCGGACAGATGATGATTTGCTATTTGCCATCAAAGTGTATGAGGCAGGTGATTATGAACGGGCCGTTATCCTGTTTGATATGCTTGCTGACAGTAGTACTCCCAGGGGGTATTCACTATTTTACGCCGGCCTTGCCTATATGCACCTGAACCTTACTGACAAAGCCATCGAAACATTTCAGGGACTCCTGGATGATGCTCCGGGTGACATGATACCAGCCACCAGGTGGTATCTGGCCCTTTGTTATCTGAAGACAGGAGAAGCTGCACTCTCAAAGGAACAGCTGTTGCTGATCGCTGAGACTGATTCCCCTTTCAGAAAGGATGCCAGGATGCTTCTACGGGATCTGCAGTGAATTCATTTTTCCGCATAAAACCTTGATTCTCTTAAGATTTTCTTATTTTTAACCCAAAGCGATCCCTAAACATGGCGTCATTCCCATTCTATAAGCAATTAGATGCGATGGACTGCGGGCCTTCTTGCCTGCGTATGATTGCCAAGTTCTATGGGAAATCCTATTCCCTGCATACACTACGTGAAAAGAGCTACCTGTCAAGGGACGGGGTTTCCATGATGGGCATATCTGAGGCTGCAGAATCAATTGGATTCAGGACCATGGGGGTTTCGCTGACCCCTGAGAAATTGTTCACTTCGGCGCCCCTGCCATTGGTTGTACACTGGAAGCAGAATCATTTTGTCGTTGTCTATAAGGTTTCCAAGGATACGGTATTTTTGGCAGATCCGGCATTCGGACTGGTAAAATATACCAAAGCAGAATTTTTAAAAAACTGGATCAGTGTTCAGCAGGAAGGAGAAAAGAAGGGATTGGCCCTGCTGCTTGAAACGACCCCGGATTTCTATTCTGAAGAGGGGGAAGTTATCGATAAATCCAGTTTCCGTTTTCTGTTATCCTATCTTAAACCACATAAAAAGTACATTGTCCAGTTGATCCTGGGGATGCTGCTGGGCAGTTTACTCCAGCTGCTGTTCCCTTTCCTTACCCAATCCATTGTGGATGTCGGTATCAGCAACAATGATATACAATTCATTTACCTGATCCTGATCGCCCAGCTGGTCCTTTTCATCAGTAGGATGTCTGTTGATTTTATACGGGGTTGGATTCTCCTGCACCTGAGCACCAGGATGAATATCTCGCTGATCTCGGATTTCCTGATCAAACTAATGAAGCTGCCACTTGGCTTTTTTGATATCAAACTGATCGGTGATATCCTTCAGCGTATCGTTGATCATCGCCGGATAGAACATTTCCTGACCACCTCATCCCTGAATATCATGTTCTCCCTGTTCAACCTCGTGATATTCGGTATAGTGCTGGCCATCTATAGCTGGAAGATCCTGTTGCTGTTTGTTTTAGGGAGTTTCCTGTATTTCTTGTGGCTAAGCGTTTTTATGAAGAAACGCAGGGAACTGGATTTCAAACGTTTCTCCAACCAGGCTGACAATCAAAGCAAGCTGATCCAGCTGATCTATGGGGTACAGGACATCAAACTTTACCACGCTGAGAGGCAAAAACGCTGGGAATGGGAGAATATTCAAGGATCTCTTTTCAAGGTCAATATCAAATCACTTGCTCTGACCCAATACCAGGAAGCAGGTGGGGTATTTATCAACGAGACCAAGAATATATTGATCACTTTTCTTGCCGCCACTTCCGTGATACACGGGGATATGACACTGGGTATGATGCTGGCGGTTTCCTATATCCTTGGACAGCTCAACAGTCCCATAGAACAGATGATCAATTTCATGCATGTGACCCAGGATGCTAAGATCAGTATGGAAAGGCTGGGAGAGATCCATAAAGAGGAGAATGAGGAGAAGGAAGACCTCGGGGAGATGATCATTATGCCTGAAAGTAAAACACTGGATATCCGAAATTTGTCATTTCAATATGAGGGCCCGCATTCAAGGAAGGTGCTGGATGGAGTAAATCTGGAGATCCCGGCTGACAATGTAACAGCCATCGTTGGAGTGAGTGGTAGCGGGAAAACCACACTTGTCAAACTGCTGCTGGCCTTTTATCCCCCCATTGAAGGGGAGATCAGGGTTGGAGATGCCAACCTTCAATCCCTTAGCCAGCAGACATGGAGGAGGAGATGTGGTGTGGTCATGCAGGATGGATATATCTTTGCAGATACCATCGCCCGGAATATATCCCTGGGAGATGAATTTGTGGATCCTGACCGGCTGTTGGAGGCCGTTAAGATGGCGAATATCAAGGATTTCATAGAATCCCTTCCGGTGGGGTACAACACGAAAGTTGGGACCGGTGGACAATCACTCAGCGGTGGTGAGAAGCAGCGCATCCTGATTGCACGTGCGATCTACAAGCAACCCGAGTTCCTGTTCATAGATGAGGGAACCTCCTCGCTGGATGCAGAAAATGAAAAAGTGATCATTGACAACCTGAAGGATTTCTTCAGAGGCCGGACCGTAGTGGTGGTTGCTCATCGCCTGAGCACGGTAAAAAATGCTAATCAGATCGTGGTTCTTGAAAAAGGGAAAATTGCCGAGGTAGGAAAGCATGATGAATTGATAGCGAAGAAAGGAAAATACTATGAACTGGTAAAGAATCAGCTTGAACTCGGTTCAGAATAATAGTCATGGAAGAAATAAAAAGCCAAAAGATCGAGATAAGAAGCGAGGAGGTACAGGATATCCTGGGACAGATACCTTCATGGATCGTGCGCTGGGGTACCGTGGTCATCCTGGCTACCGTTCTGATCATCCTGGCTGGCAGTATGGTTTTTCGCTATCCTGACATCAAACGGGCCGATATCCTGGTAACCACTGAGAATCCCCCGGCCTCCATGGTAGCAAAGGCAGATGGCCGATTGAAACTCTTTGTAATTGACAGCCAGTTTGTAAAAATAAATACCCACCTGGCAGTAATTGAGAACCCGGCAGATTATTCAGATGTGATCAGCCTGCAGTACGATATCGAAGAGATCCGTACCATTATTGCCAACCTTGACAAAGAGGAGCATATCCCTTTTACCAATACCTATACCCTTGGAGTAATCCAGTCGGCATATGCGGAATTCATCAACACCTATGATGATTATTTTCAATTCCTGGAGCTGGATTACCATTCAAAGACCATTGAGTCAATAAAAGAAGAAATCAGAAGATATGAGATATTAAACCGTGGACTCAGGGAGCAGGTCCGTATCCTGAGGAGGGAATACCAGCTGGCACAGCGGCAATTCATCCGGGATTCAACAGTTCATGCCAAGGGTGCTATTTCGGATGCAGAAGTGGACGTCTCAGAAAAGAACAAGCTCGGAGCACAGTTTAAATATGAACAATCACGCGGAAATATGGCTACAAATGAGATTGAGATCTCAAAGCTGAACCAAAAGATATTAGATCTGCAATTAACTGCCCGTGAGGAAAGGGAACAGATGCAAACCGATGTCCGTGAGGCCTTTGAAAAACTAATCGGCCAGATCGATATGTGGGAACAAAACTACTTGCTCAAGGCTCATATAGACGGGGTGGTAAGTTTTACTAGGTACTATAGTGAAAACCAGAATGTTCAGACCGGTGACAATGTAATGACCATTATACCTGCCAATCCGGGCGAGATCATTGGCAAAATCAATCTGCCCCTGGAAGGTTCAGGAAAAGTTGAGATCGGGCAAACAGTGAATATACAGTTTACCAATTTTCCACACCTTGAATATGGGATGGTCAGGGGAAAAATCCGTACCATCAGCCAGGTCCCCGAAGACCAGCTATATGTTCTGGAAGTTGAATTGCCGGATGGCCTGGTCACCTACTATGATATTGAGATTCCTTATAAACAGGAGATGCTTGGCCGTGGTGAGATCATCACTGACGACCGGGTACTCATCGAACGCATTTTTTCACCAATCCGCTCTATCATCACGGAGCAGCGAGAGACGAGAAGGGATGCTGATGAAAATATCCAATCAGAATAACTTCCACGCATGACTTTAAATAATTAATCAAAATCCTATTAAACTATGAATCCTGGAATGAAAAGTCTTGTCAATGGTCTTTTACTAATGACAATTGTTACCAGCTTTATTGCCTGTACAGAACAGGTTGCTGAAAAACCAAATATCATTTTTATCTTTTCAGATGATCATGCCTACCAGGCGGTAAGCGCCTATGATTTTGAGATTGGCAAGTTCGCACCCACCCCGAATATCGATCGCATTGCTGCTGAGGGTATGCGTTTTGACAGATGTTATGTGACCAATTCCATCTGTGCTCCTTCGAGAGCAACCATCCTTACTGGGAAACACAGCCATCTGAATAGTGTCCCTACCAACCGTGAACGATTTGACTCTACCCAGGTCACCTTCCCGAAAATTTTGCAGGCGAATGGATACCAGACAGCTATCGTCGGTAAGTGGCACCTGAAAACCACCCCCACGGGTTTTGATTTCTGGCAGGTTTTACCCGGACAGGGGCATTATTATAATCCGGATTTCCGGACCACTGAAGGGACCATCAGGGTTAAGGGATATGTCACAGAATTGATTACTGACAAGGCCCTGGAATGGTTGCAGGAAAAAAGGGACAAGTCTAAACCCTTTATGCTGATGCTCCAGCATAAGGCCCCCCACCGCGCATGGGATCCCGGACCCAATCAACTGGGTATGTTCGATGATGTCAACTTCCCTGAACCGGCGAATCTGTTTGATGATTATGAGGGCCGGGGCACTGCAGCAAGGGAACAGGACATGACCATTGACAAGACCATGCGCATGGGCAGAGATCTGAAAATCTGGGAGAATGAGGATGATGAGGGGATGAAGAGGTTTTTCATGCGGATGGATGAGGATCAGATAAAGCTATGGTCTGAAACCTATGATCCGATCCGGGAAGAATATCTTGAAGCGGGACTGACAGGCGAGGATCTGGTCAGGTGGAAATATCAGAGATACATGCAGGATTACCTGGCCTGTATCCAGTCTGTGGATGAGAATGTTGGCCGTGTTTTGGATTACCTTGAAGAAAGTGGTCTGGCTGAAAATACAATTGTAATCTATAATTCCGATCAGGGATTCTATCTTGGAGAACATGGATGGTTTGATAAGCGTTTTATGTATGAAGAGTCCCTGCGCACCCCGCTGATCGTTCGCTGGCCCGGTGTAACAGGATCTGGACAGGTGAACGATGACCTGGTTTCCAATCTTGACTTTGCCCAGACCTTCCTTGAGATTGCCGGAACTGAGGCCCCGGATGAAATGCAGGGAGAAAGTCTTGTGCCTTTATTGCAAGGAAATACACCTGCAACATGGCGAAATAGCCTTTATTACCATTACTATGAATTTCCAGGCGCCCATTCTGTGAGAAAACACG
>DAOUVF010000356.1 GCA_030667765.1 Bacteroides sp. | reverse complement strand
TATACCGGAGCTTTGTTAACATGACAATTGGCAGTTTTTAAGTCTCAAAAACTTACTTTATTGTATGTTCAAATCCAAAATGCCGAAATCATGTTAAACAAACCATTCAGAATCCTCAGGCACCTGGCCTGCTTACCTGTAATGCTGGTTGTCCTGACACCAGCTGTTGATGCACAGAGCGATTCACTCAAGAGCAGCACTTTTTCCGGACTGAAATGGAGAAGTATCGGTCCCGCGATGACCTCCGGACGGATTGCTGATTTTGCGGTGAATCCCCTCAACCCGAAAGAATACTACGCGGCCGTGGCAAGCGGGCATGTATGGAAGACCATTAATGCAGGCATTAGCTGGGAACCGGTATTCGATAATTATGGCAGCTACTCCATCGGCGTGGTAACCATGGATCCCAATAACCATAATGTTGTCTGGGTGGGAACAGGTGAAAACAATCACCAGCGTGCCCTGGGTTACGGGAATGGTGTTTTCAAATCAATGGATGGCGGCAAATCATTCAAGAATATGGGATTGAAGGATTCAAGGCAGGTAGGCGGGATCGTGATTGATCCAAGGTGTTCCGACATTGTGTTTGTGGCAGCCGAGGGATCCCTGTGGGGACCCGGGGGGGAACGTGGCCTTTATAAAACCACGGATGGCGGTGAAAACTGGAATAAGGTCATTGATATCAGTGAAAACACGGGCATAAACAATGTGGTCATGGACCCGGCCCGTCCGGATATTATGTATGCCACTGCAGAACAGCGCCGCAGGCATGTACATACAAAGATCGGTGGTGGACCCGAATCAGCTGTTTATAAGTCCGCCGACGGAGGCGAGACCTGGAGAAAGATCATGAAAGGTCTCCCCAAGGTGCACATTGGCGGTATGGGTATTGATGTTTCTCCTGCCGATCCGGATGTGGTATATCTCATTGTTGAGGCAGCAGAAGGGAAGGGCGGATTTTTCAAATCCACAAACCGTGGTGAGTCATGGGACAGGATGAGCGACCATCACAACAGCGGGCAATACTACAACGAGATCATATGTGACCCGGTAAATATCGACGTGGTATACTCAACCGAGACACGTAGCCATATGACACGTGATGGAGGAAAGACCTTTGCTGCCCTGGGACTCGATGGCCGCCATGTGGATGACCATGCCCTGTGGATAAATCCCTTAGATACCCAGCACCTGCTGATTGGCGGTGACGGCGGTATCTATGAGTCATTTGATGGCGGGGTGAAATGGGATTTCAAAGCTAATCTGCCGGTGACCCAGTTCTACCGGGTAATGGTGGACAATGACTATCCGTTTTACAATGTCTATGGCGGGACCCAGGACAATAATACCCTCGGGGGACCGGCACAGAATACAAGCACATCCGGTGTAAGCAATGAGGACTGGAAAGCCATCAAGGGCGGTGACGGTTTCTGGATAGCTGTTGACCCTGAGAACCCGGATATCATTTATTGTGAATCGCAATATGGCAACGTGTCCCGTTACGATCGAAAAAGCGGTGAAAGTATTAATATAAAACCAGGTCCCGGTAAAGGGGAAGACACCTACAAATGGAACTGGGACACACCCCTGATCATCAGTCCGCATTCAAACACCCGCCTCTACATTGCAGCAAATAAGATCTTCCGCAGCGATGACCGGGGGAATACCTGGATGGTGGTCAGCGATGACATCACTGCACAGATCGACCGCAACACCTGGCCGGTTATGGGACAATACTGGAGTATTGACGCAGTGTCGAAGGATGTTTCTACCTCTCTTTTCGGGATGGCTGTCTCCCTGGTTGAGTCGCCTGTAAAAGAAGACCTGCTTTTTGTGGGTACAGATGATGGTGTCATATCCATCACAGAAGATGCAGGAAAAATCTGGTCGCAGGTCAAATCCTTCCCCGGTGTCCCGGCCAACACCTATGTCAGTGATATCCTGGCCGACAAATTTGATGAAAATGTGGTTTATGCCACTTTCAACAATCACAAGCGTGATGATTTTAAACCTTATGTATTGAAGAGTTCCGATAAGGGGAAAACATGGACCCCCATCAGCAAAGGCCTGCCTGAGAATGGGAGTACGTGGACCATTGAACAGGATTTTGTGAACCCGGACCTGCTGTTCCTGGGAACGGAATTTTCAGCTTTCTTTTCCATTGACGGCGGACAGGAATGGGTGAAGCTCAGTTCCGGATTGCCGGATATAGCGGTGCGGGACCTGGTGATGGCAACTTTCGGTCGTGGCTTCTACATCCTGGATGATTATACATCTCTTCGCGGATTCAAAAAAGAGATACTCGGGCAGGATGCACATATTTTCCCGGTATCTGATGCCATGATGTATGTTCAGACCGGGGGGAAATACGGACAGGGTTCGAATTTCTTCGCCTCCAAGAATCCGCCATATGGTGCCACCTTCACTTACTACCTCAGGGAGGTCCCCAAAACACTGAAAGAAATACGTCACAAGAAAGAAAAAGAGTTATTTAAGGAGAAGCAGCCCATCCCCCAACCTGGTGTGGATGAGCTCAGGACCGAGGAACAGGAAATAGCCCCCTACCTTGTTTTCAGCATCAAGAATGCATCAGGTAGCGAGACCATGAAGCTTACAAAAAAGGCCGGCAAAGGTATCAACCGCATGACCTGGGATCTGAAATACCCTTCCCTCAGGCCGGTTAGCAACCGGACTGAAAAATTCACACCTGTGGCAGCTTCCAGCGGCACTGGCCGCAGAGGTGGTGGTGGCAGCATGATCCCTGCCATGCCGGGCACATATACTGTCTCACTCTCCATGGTTACACGTGAGGGTATAACGGAACTGGCAGGACCGGTTGAATTTAAAGCTGAAGCATTAGGGATCTCAACACTTCCAGCCGAAAACACGGCAGAACTGCTTGAATTCCAGTCCGCCGTTTCAGCCCTGGCAGGTACCATGAGTGCGGCAGAAAATTTCGCAGCCGACCTTCAGAAAAAAGTGGTGCTCATCAGGCAAACCCTGCATAATACACCGGGCACACCGGAGGAATTAAAGGAAAAAGCATCGGATATCAATCAGCAACTCGAAGATGTGATTTTTATTTTTGAAGGGCCGGAGGCCAGAGCCAGCCGTGAGGAGATCCCTCCCCGCCCCATGCCGCTGAACAGAAGACTGGGAGCCCTGGTCTATGCTCATTATTCCTCGACTTCAGGGGTAACAAAGACCGAAAAGGATAATTATCAGATCCTGAAGGATGAATTACAACCCGTACTCGAGAAGCTGAGCAGTGTATACCAGGAAATCAAGGCCCTGAATGATGAACTTGATGATATAGGGGCACCGTGGACACCGGGCAGGATCCCGGCATGGAAATAATGCAGCGGTAACTAAATATATAGTCAAAAAAGTAAAGATTAACAGGCTGTCCGGAATTTGTCAAGCGCTCGTCATGACATCGGGATAGTCTCCTCTAAATGAAACTGTTAACAACTTCCGGGAATTCAATATAAAAAAAATTGTATTTTTATCATCTCATATTGTGAGATTGATTTCTACGAAAATTGAAACATGCTCGGGATTTATTCGTTATACAGGTTATAATAAAATGAAACCCACCGCAGGTTTCAGGATTTGAATTAATATTGAAACAGATGAAAAAGGCAAAAGTTGTATTGGTTCTTGTCGTTATTGCACTGGCAATCGCTTCTTTCTCGTGTAACAGGAAACTCTGTCCTGCTTACGCCAAGGCTGATACAGAACAACCGCAGAGAGGTTAATATAACATTTCCTGCTCTTAATCAATCATTCTCAGCAGAGCAGGTAATGTA
>DAOUVF010000305.1 GCA_030667765.1 Bacteroides sp. | reverse complement strand
CTGGGTAATGCGGGGAGTTTCTTTAAAAATCCTGTGATCCCGGAAGCGGAATATGAATCGCTGTTTAAGAAATACCCTGATATACCCTCCTACCCTGCACCGGCGGGTGCCAGAAAAATCCCGGCTGCCTGGATGATTGAGCAATGCGGATGGAAAGGGAAACGCTTGGGCGATGCAGGGACCTTTGAGAAGCAGCCCCTGGTGCTGGTAAATCATGGAAATGCTACCGGCAGGCAAATCCTTGATCTTGCAAAGAGCATTGAAGAAGATGTGGCTGTGAAATTTGGGATAAAGCTGGAAAAAGAAGTGAATATTGTTTGATCAATCACCAAAAACAACAGTTTTGTAGGCCGCATCAAGTATTTCCTCCGCAGTTTCCCTGTCCCCGGCTTCTGAATAGATCCTTAATATGGGTTCCGTACCGGATGACCGGATCATGACCCACTCATCATCATTAAAACAAAACTTGGTCCCATCGAGTTCATCAATTGATTCCACCTCAAACCTTCCGAATGATTTATACTCCCCCAGCCTGCATTTTTCCATGATCCTTGAGCGTTTCTCCCTGGTAATCTGGATGTCCCGGCGGCTGCAGGCAAACGGACCTGTAATCTTGTAGATCTCCTGCAATATATCATCCAGTGATTTCCCCGTCTCAGCCATGAACTGCAGAATGGTCAGGGCCATCCAGATACCGTCCCTTTCAGGCAGGTAGCCATGGATGGCAATCCCTCCGGATTCCTCTCCCCCTAACAGTACTTCATCTGTCAACATGATCTTACAGATGTCCTTGAAACCTATGGGGACCCTGGTGATCATCAGGCCATAACTCAAACTAAGTTTTTCCACCTTGCTCGTGGATGAAAAACCGGTGATCACCTTACCGCTTAGATTCCGGTACTTGGCCAGGTAATGTATAAGGAGCAGGATGATATGATGGGAAGATATGTATTGTCCGTCCCTGTTGACCAGTGCTATCCTGTCTCCGTCCCCGTCGATGGCAAGTCCCACGTCAACATCCCCTGATTTCCTGATATACTCACTCATCTCATGCAGGTTCCTTTCCAAGGGCTCTGGAGGTGTGTGTCCGAATTGCGGATCAACAGTACAATGGAAGAATCTGGCTTTTCTGATGATCTTTTTTATGACCCGCTGGCCACTCCCATACATGGCATCGAACGCAATTTTCAGTCCCGCATTATTAATCTGTTTCAGATCAAAATGATCCTTGATATAATTGAAATACAGATCCTCGAGATCGATATACCTGATCAACTCCAGTTCGATGAATACATCCCATCTGAGCAACTCCAGGTCAAATTCATTTTCAATTGAGATCAGGTGCTCGATATCTCTCAGGTCATCTGCCAGCAGTGAGCCACCATAGCTTCCTTTTATCTTGAATCCGTTATAGCGGTAATCATTATGGCTGGCTGTGATCATGATACCAAGGTTGGCCTCCAGTTCTTTCACGGCAAGGCTCACCATGGGTGTGCTGACAAAATCTTCTGCAATCCTGACCCGGATACTCTTGGCAGCCAGCACCTTAGCGGCTGTTTCAGCAAACATCCTGCCGAGAAAACGAGTATCGTATCCGATAACAACCTCCGGGTTGCTGTACTTCCTTAACAGCCATGTGGCGGTTGCGCTAGTTGCCTTGGCAACATTGGCAACGGTAAACTGGCTGGCAACTATCCCCCTCCAGCCATCAGTGCCGAATCGAATTCTTTCCATACAGGTTTTGAAGTGATTTCCAAGTTAAATTACGCCTTTTTTTTTTGAATTTCCAGCCTGAAGGCGCTGATTAATTGAAAATTTTCCGCCGATTCAAGGCATTCTGGTATGAACGTGCGTTTTTGTTATGTTGAGAGAGGGTATTGGCAAAATTATGAAAACCCGAAAAATCCTCCCGGGCGCACATATAAAGGTATCTATGTCTTTCATAATTCAGGACGGCATCGATTGCAGATACGGAAGGAATGACAATCGGTCCCGGGGGCAGTCCCCCATGCCGGTAAGTATTATACGGTGATTCAATGGCCAGGTGCTTTTTCAAAACCCTGGTAATAGTCATATCCCCGGAAGCAAATTTTACTGTGGGATCTGCCTGGAGCCGCATCCCCTGCTTCAAACGGTTCATGTAGAGTCCGGCAATACGTGCCTCCTCCTCTGTTTTCAGTGTTTCTTCATCGACAATGGATGCCAGGGTCATAACCTCCATGGGACTTAGCCCGATCTTCCGGGCACGGGCCAGCCTTTTCTCATTCCAGAAGATCCGGTACTCCCTGATCATCCTTTCCAGGAACTGGGAAGAAGAAGTATTCCAGTAGATCTCGTAGGTATTGGGAATGAATACCCCGTAGACAGTCTCCAGGGTTAACTGGTGCTCAGCAAGGAGTGCAGAATCAAAAAAAACAGAAAGTATCCCGGGCGAATCCGCTTCGATCTGTGCAGCCACTGTTTCGGCCAGTTTCCGGGGTGTCCTGATATTGTTGAATACCAGCTCTACAGGTTCCTGCCGGCCTGACCTGAGCAGGCCAACCAGTTGGTTGTTATTAAGGCCGTGGCGTATCCTGTACTTACCTGGATGGACATGATTGGGATAGTTTTTCTGGATTGCCAGCCACCTGAATGAGCTTGTATCTCTTAAAACATCCTGTCCGGCAAGTAGCTGCAGCACATCTTCAAAACCGGAACCGGTAGGGATATAAAGATCCATCTCCCTGTCCTGTGACAAATTCACGTTGCTGCGCCAGATCCTGTTATACATGCTGCCTGCAGCCACCAGTGCGGTAAGGAGCAGTACCAGGAAAAATATTATCACAATAATTCTTCTCATTCGGACACGAATATAACAGTTATTTATACAGGCTTATTATTTTTAGGTTCTATAAAACTTAATAATTCTGCCATGGAAAAGACCAAAAGGATTGCCATGATCGCACATGACAACAGGAAAAAGGACCTCATCGAATGGGTCGAATGGAACTGGGAGATCCTTCAGGATCACCAGATAATATGCACCGGTACGACGGGGCGCCTCGTAGAAGAGGCACTGAGCCTGAATATGAAAGGAAAAACCAGCAGAAAACCAGAGATAACAAAACTGAAATCCGGTCCATTGGGAGGTGACCAGCAAATGGGAGCCCTGATCACGGAAGGGAAGATCGATATTGTCATATTTTTATGGGATCCCATGCATGCCCAGCCTCACGATGTGGATGTAAAGGCTCTTTTACGCATCGCAGTGCTTTACAATGTGCCGACTGCCTGTAACCGCTCAACAGCAGATTTCATGATCTCGTCCGAACTGTTCAATGAGCCTTACCAGCAGACGCTGAAGGATTACGAGGATTATATCAACCGCAAACTGGAAGATTGAACTCTAAAAAAGTGATTATATTGAATGAAAAAAAGGAACCACCAAATGAAAAGCAGCTTTGCCGATACTGCGGCAGCGATACTTTTCGGATATATAAAGATAATCATTGACGATGCCCGTTTATATTGCGCAAAATGTGGGAAATTTCATTATTAATTTGAGAAAATGTTCAAGCAAAGGATGAGGTATAATAAGAAGCTGCAAAAAACATATGCCTCACAGGACCATGAATATGATCAACAATGAAAGTTACTGATTTAGTTGCAAATAAGATCAATAGGCTTAAAACCGGATATGTTTTCACCTATGATGAATTTGGATTACTACAGCCACCGGAATACCAGATCGTAAAAGACCTGCTTGAGGAAAAGAATGTAAAGGTTGTCCATAATTCTGAATATCTGATTGTGTTTGTGCGCAATTCAAACGATTTTCGTATTTTTAAAAAATGAACAAATCTTTCGATATATTAAAGGAAATCAAGAGGATAGTCCTGGAACAGGAACCATCCGCAAAAATCTATCTGTATGGTTCCAGATCGAAAGGATTGGCAGGTAAAGAATCAGATTGGGATTTATTGATTCTATTGAATCGAGATATAATCACACCTGAAATAGAACAATCTATTACCTATCCGCTCTATGATTTGGAGTTTGATACCGGGGAATTAATTAGTCCAATGGTTTATTCCGAACGTGAATGGAATACCAGATACCGCATCACACCTTTTTATCACAATGTTATGCAGGAGGGAAAACTTCTATGACAGATTACCTTCCAGAAGATTACATTGTCTATAGGCTTCAACGTGCAAAAGAGACAATTCGGGAGGTTGAAATTCACATTCAAAATGAATTCTGGAATACTGCAGTCAATCGAATGTACTATGCTTGTTTCTACGCTGTTGGAGCGCTCTTGATTAAGCATGGTGTTAAAACCTCCAGACATGAGGGTGCTCGGCAAAAATTTGGTCAGTTATTTGTCAAAACAGGTAAAGTGGATAGATCCCTGG
>DAOUVF010000393.1 GCA_030667765.1 Bacteroides sp. | reverse complement strand
ATATTGGTGCCGATCATACCCTGAATTATGAATTAATCCTTACCCTGCGTCCTGATCTTGTCATAGCCTATGGGATAACTGCTGAAGTCAGCGGGATGGGGAACCGTTTGGAAGGCCTGGGCATCCCAGTGATTCTGAACGGAGATTACCTGGAGGATCAGCCACTTGGGAAGACAGAATGGATCAGGTTCCTGGCCTCATTTTTTGCCCGGGACAAAGAAGCAGACAGTATTTTCATGTCTGTTGCATCCACCTACGAGCAGTATAAAGATTTGATCAGGGATATCCGGCAAAAGCCATCTGTCATGACAGGCCTTCCATGGAAAGATACCTGGTATATCCCCGGTGGCAGGTCTTTTGCCGCGGCCTATATCAGGGATGCAGGCGGGAACTACCTATGGGAGGATCTGGATAGCCGGGAGGCTGTCCCCATTGACCTCGAAGCCATCTATGCACGGGCTGCATCGGCCGATTTGTGGATCAATTGCGGTGCTGCCAGCACCCTCGCTGAGATCGGCCGGACGGATAAACGCCTGAACCGGTTCCAGCCTGTGAGCACCGGCAGGGTCTTTAACAACAATGCCCGGATCAATCCTGCAGGCGGCAATGATTTCTGGGAATCAGGCGTGATGGCCCCCCACCTGATCCTGGCGGACCTGATCAGTATCTTCCATCCGGAGGTGCTTCCGGACCATGAACTAGTATACTACACACGCTTGGAATAATGAGTTCGATTTTTATTTATCTTTACCATCAGATAAAAACCTGACGATAATGGCGAGCATCAAGGAGTTAAAAGACGATATTAATTACATCACCTATGATCTGATCAATGAATGCTTCACCTATAAGAATTATCATCCGGAAAAGGACGGCGAGGCAGACAAGATGATCAGGGAAATAATCAAGCTCCGTAATGAGTTGATTGCCAGGATAAATCATCCTGAGGGGGGAGAAGACCGTAAAAAATTGCGCGCACATTTCAACAAGATACGCTCAGACCTGGGCAAACTCGTAAAGCTGGTAGAGGACCTGGGACAGCATGGCTAGATCCTTATCCAAAAACACCATACTCTTTACCGGATTTACCACACTTCTTCTGGTATGTTTTATAGCGGATATGTTTATTGGTTCTGTCCGGATTGCCATCGGGGATTTGCTGAGTATAATTTTCAGTGGTGAATCCCGGCAGCCGGAATGGCATACCATTTTCTGGGATTTCAGGTTCCCCCGTGCCATGACCGCAGTATTTGCAGGGATATCCCTCTCACTGGCCGGCTTACAGATGCAGACCATATTCCGGAACCCCCTTGCGGGACCGTATGTACTGGGGATCAGCTCGGGTGCAAGCCTGGGGGTTGCCCTGCTGGTGATGGGGGCAGTCATTATCCTGCCCGGCAGGGATCATCACTTCGGGACCCTGGGGGTTATTGGTGCAGCCTGGATAGGATCCGGTGTTGTGATGTTTCTTCTCCTGCTTGTTTCCATCCGGATAAAGGACATCATGACCATACTGATCCTGGGCATACTGTTCGGCAGCATAACCATTGCGATCGTGAGCATACTCCAGTACTTTACCCATGAGGCATTGTTGAAGACATTTATCGTGTGGACCCTGGGGAGCCTGGGCAATGTAACCCGTGAACAATTGCCACTGCTGGCCGGGACACTTTCCCTGGGTGTAATGCTGTCACTTTTATGTGTTAAAATACTGAATACCTTTCTGCTTGGGGAAAATTATGCCCGTACGATGGGAGTGGGGGTGACCACCGGAAGGATACTTCTGTTCATCAGTACCAGCATACTGGCGGGAACGATCACTGCCTTCTGCGGTCCCATTGGATTTATAGGCATTGCAGTGCCCCATATAGCCAGGCTGGTATGGAAGACGGCGGATCACCGGACGTTGATACCTGCAGTCATGCTGCTGGGGGCAACGGGCTTGCTCATAAGTGACATGATCTCGCAGCTTCCGGGTTCAGACAAGATCCTGCCGATAAATTCCATTACCGCCCTGCTGGGCATTCCGGTGGTTGTCTGGATCGTTGTAAGGAACAGGCGCTTTGCCAGGATAAGCTGATACATGGATGACAGGAGGGAACATATTATTGACCTGGTAAACCTGGAGATTGGATTCAGGAAGGGAAAGGGCCGGGAACAATCCCTGGCCGGGCCTGTAAATACAAGCGCCTGTAGCGGAGAACTGATCGCTGTCATGGGGCGCAATGGAAGCGGTAAGAGTACCCTGCTCAGGACTATCGCGGGACTGATGGATGGGTTGCAGGGGGAAATTCATGTCCTCAGCCGCTTGCTGGCAGCCTATTCCAGAAAAGAACTTGCCAGGATCATGGGGTATGTCTCCACCGAGGTGGTGAGGGTACCCGGACTAAGCGTAGAGAGCCTGGTGGCACTTGGCAGGTATCCCCATACAAAGTGGCTGGGAAAACTGAACTCATCCGATAAGGATGTGATAGAACGCGCCCTTGACCTGACCAGCCTTCAGGCATTGCGTGACCGGGACCTGGATGAGCTGAGTGACGGTGAAAGGCAACGTGCGATGATCGCCAGGACACTTGCACAGGACACACAGATCCTCATACTTGATGAGCCTACGGCTTTCTTAGATCTGTCACACCGGTATGAGATCATAGACCTGCTTGGAAACCTGACCCTGGATCACGGGAAAACGGTCATCTATTCAACCCATGATTTGCAGATAGCCCTGCAGCAGGCGGATAAAATCTGGCTGATCCATAAGCAGGAATTGCTGGAGGGTGCCCCGGAAGACATGGTACTTTCAGGCAGGCTCAGTGATGCGCTCAGGCAGACGGACTCGGGTACCAAAATAGAGATGGATCCGCAGACAGGTGAGTTCGCGGTCAAACGGGTACTGAGACAGGATATATCACTTTCATCGGGTCAGGATGGCCTTTCAAGACCGGATGTACTGAGGGCGTGGACAAAAAAAGCGCTCGAGCGCAACGGTTTCAGGGTGACGGAAAATAAAAAAATCGACATTCACGTTCTGATTGATACAGCGAATGGCTCTCCGGGATGGATCCTTGAAAAAAGTGGAAGGAGGCTTGAATTTAATAGCATTTATGATTTATCTTTATACCTGCGTACCATCATTAAAAAACCAAACTATCAATCATGAACACCTCCGTAAAAAAGATCATCTCCTATTTTATGATCATCCTGGTACTCATTTTTACCATCATTGCCTTGCTGGGGATCTGGGAGATCATATCCCTCGATGACATTATCAAAAAGATGTTCGTATCACTCATGGTCGTTTTTGCTGCTGCAGCCGTGATATTATTTATTTTCTCGGTACTGATACGGGACGAGGGACCTGAAAAACTTGAAAAACCAGGATAAACAGCCCATGCCCTTCCCTTGCTATCCATTCTGATCCCAACATATAACCATGATCTTGCTGATTATGGTTGAAAAATACTACTGGAGGCTATTCTAGAAAATGAATCGCGGAAATATTTCACATT
>DAOUVF010000382.1 GCA_030667765.1 Bacteroides sp. | reverse complement strand
CTTGAAATAGCCGCGGACTGGCAGGTACCTGGTGAAGAGGAAAGATGGCATACCGTCCTGCAGGAACAGACCATATTCGAGTTCAGCGGTGATGAAGATACACGCTGCATTGACCGGATCACCCGGCTGACCGCTCAGGAAGACCCGGTTGTTTTCGGCGATACTAAAGAAGGAATGTTTGCTGTGCGGCTGGACAGGGCATTCATGTTTCCCTACGACGATCCACAGCTTTTTACAGATGCGGATGGAAATCCCCGTACGGAGAAGATCATGGATAATGAGGGAATGAACGGACAATACAGGAACAGTGAAGGGGTAGAGGGAAAGGCAGTATGGGGTAAAAGGGCTGTTTGGAATGCCCTGTCATCCAATATCGGGGATGAAGATATTACCATCGCAATTTTTGACCATCCTGATAATCTGAACCATCCCACTTACTGGCATGCAAGGGGATATGGATTGTTCTCCGTTAACAACCTGGGTGCAGCTGCATTTGATGAAAATGCCGAACCCTCAAGGGTCGAACTGGCCCCCGGTGAATCTATCGTTTTCAAACACAGGGTCTATATTACATCCTGGTATCATGCCTCGGAAGAACAGCTGAATGCGCAGTTTGAGGATTTCAGCCGCTTATATTGATCGTTCTCAGAGCCTGACCCTGTGGCCTGATTGACTGCTTTCTATGGCAGCCTCTATCACTTTGATAACCAGGTTGGCCTGGGTGGCCGTGACTGCCAGCTCTGCTTTTCCTGCCAGGGTCTGGTAAATATTCTCATAATAGGCCAGGTAATTACCGGACAGGGTTTTATAGGGTCCGTTGTATGCACCGATTTCCGTGTTTAACCTGCCCCATTCCTCCCGGGGTTCTCTTCCCCAATCCGGGCCAGCCGGCAGGTTACCTTTTTTCAGGGCTTCTTCCTGTGGATCAATTCCATGTTTAAGGAAGGATCCTTCAGTGCCATGCAGGAGATAACGCGGTCCGGGTTCCCTTACCATGTAACTTGCCTTAATAGTGACCTTTACTTCCGGGTACCCTAGCCAGAGCGTGAATGCATCATCGATCTTTCCGCCTGTCCGCTGTATCCTGATATCAGCATTGATGTGTTCGGGTTTGCCGAACAGTAGCAGGGCCTGGTCGATCAGATGAGATCCGAGGTTGTATATGGTCCCTGTCCCTGATGCGGGATCTTCCTTCCAGGTGTTCTGCTGAATAAAATTCCGGTAGCGGTCAAAATGTGCTTCATAATCAACCAGGCGGCCCAGCAAACCTTTGTCAAGGATCTCCCTGATGGTCATAAAATCACCGTCCCATCTACGATTCTGGAAAACACTCAGCAGGCGCTTCTGATCATCTGCGATGCTTATGAGTTCATCACCTTCCCTGCTGTCCAGTACAAATGGTTTCTCGAGGATCACGTGCTTGCCTGCCTCGAGGGCTTCCCTGGCCATCCCGTAGTGAAACCGGTCCGGCGTATTTACCACAACAAGCTCAATGCTGTCATCTTTTAACAATTCATGGTAATTCCTGATAATTTTTGCCTCCGGGTACCTTTTCCGGGAAAGGCTGCGCGTCCGTTCAAGTATGGAAATGATCTCAAATCCAGGATTGACAGATAAAAGGGGGGCATGAAAAACCTCGCCAGACATGCCATACGAAGCCAGGCCGACACCAATTGTATTCATGGAATATAAAATTTACTACAAAATACAATTTACACCTCTATTATATGTTAATTATGATGAGTATTTTTGTGCCTTTATCCTGACAAGACCTGAAACTCGAGGAATCAGCATATTATTCAGAAGATCATCTGTTGTATCATAATCATTTTGCAGCCATGGGTACACGGCTGGATATGATTTTTAATGGCAATTCCGTGCAGGAGGGGCACAGGCTTGCTGAAATTCTTTTACAGGAACTCAGGCGGCTGGAACTACTGATGAGCAGGTATCAGAAGGACAGTCCGGTATGGATGGTCAACCAGCTGGCCGGAAAGAAATCCTTACAGGTGGATGATGAATTATTCAATATTTTGCTGACCTGCAAAAAATTTCATGAGCAGACAGGTGGACTGTTCGATATTTCTCTTGGTTCGGTGGCGGATCTTATCAAACAAGGGGAGTATGATCCCGCAACATTCAAAAAGCTGTTGGATTCCTCAGGGATGAAACAGGTGATCCTGGATCCGGATAAAATGACCATCCGTTTTCGTAATGAAGTGGTACAGGTTGATATTGGAGGGTTTGGGAAAGGATATGCCCTCGAGCGTATCAGAAAGCTGCTCTTATCTAATGGAATATTGAATGCATTTATTAGTTTTGGGGAGAGTTCTGTGCTGGCGCTGGGTAATCATCCCCACGGAGCCGGTTGGAAAGCAGGCGTAAACCACCAGATGATCACAGGGAACAGTTTATTTTCATTCGATCTGCAAAATGAATCTTTATCCACCTCCGGCATGGGACAGATACTGCATCCCGTGAGGGGAATAACAGATAAAAAATATCATCATATCAGTATAAAATCATCATCAGCGACTGAGGCAGAGATCCTTTCAACGGCCATGATTGTTGCCAATGAGGCCGAAAGGGAAAAGATCCTTTTACATTTCCGCAACTGTCAGGTAGTGGGGATCGCCTATGACAGGGATGGAAAGGCCACTGTTGATATGCTCACATAATGTTTGGATTTAATATGGAAACGAATCAATTTGACCGGAGGGAATTTCTCAAATCTTTTAGTATGCTGGCCGGAGCTTCTGTGCTGGCAGCCAATCCCTGGATACAATCTCTGAATGCCCAGGATACAGGGAACAGGCAAAAAGTAAAACTGGCTGTGATCGGTGTCGGATCCAGGGGGAAGTTATTGACACAGATCCTGCTCACCATACCAGATGTAGAAATTGTAGCCTATTGTGATAATTATCCCAAACATTTCGAAGAGGCCGGGAATATGATCGGTCCGAATGCAAGTGGGTTCTCTGATTACAAGGAACTGCTGGAAATGGATGAGATCCAGGGGGTGGTAATTGCGGCACCACTGAATGAACATGCCAGGCTGAGCATTGATGCTATGAACAAGGGCAAACATGTTTTCTGTGAAAAAGCCATGGCCATTACCAACGAAGAATGCCTTGCCATGATGCAGGTACACAGGGAGACAGGGAAGATCCTGCAAATCGGCCACCAGCGTTTATTCAGCGTCCGGTATCTGAAAGGAATGGAAATGATCCGGGAAGGTAAACTTGGAAAGATCACCCAGATCAGGGCTTACTGGCACAGGAACAATGACTGGAGAAGGCCGGTGCCCTCTCCGGGATTGGAGAGAAAGATCAACTGGCGGATGTACAGGGAGTATAGCAGGGGACTGATGACAGAGCTGGCTACCCACCAGATCCAGGTGGCAAACTGGGCGCTTGGTGAGATCCCTGTTGAAGTGAGTGGGTCCGGCAGTATCAATTACTGGAAGGATGGGAGGGAGGTTTTTGATAATGTTAACCTGGTTTACAGCTATCCTTCAGGGTCACTCCTCATATATGATTCTTTTATAAGCAATATGAAATATGGTTGTGAATAGCATGTGATGGGG
>DAOUVF010000133.1 GCA_030667765.1 Bacteroides sp. | reverse complement strand
TGGCCCCTCGTCCATGAAGCAGGGTGAACATGATCATCTCGCCGGAAGCCACCCTTATGAAATCATAATTAACAAGGGAAGGTACTCCCGTTTGATATGCCTCATAATCTTTCCCCTCCCCGGATTTCCCGTGACAGGCGGAGCAGGTCATGGCATATATTTGTTCGGCTTGCAATGGGTTTCGAATTCCCCTCAACTCTTGCAGGGTTTCCACCCCGATATAATCATACGAGATATCCGGTTTCGCCAGTCCCATGGTAAAGGTCACCAGTGCTTCAAGTTCTGCTTCCGGCAGGTTGATCTGAAGCATGTCTGAACCAGGGGATACCATCTCGGGATCCTGGAAATGTTCCTTCATCCAGTTGGATATGGTTTGTTCGCCCCGGATATTCTTAAAACTGTACTCATGTTTTGTTTTTTCACCCTGCTCGGTCAGGTCGGGACCAACAATCCCCCCTACACCTCTTGCCTGGTGGCAACCCAGGCAGCCTTCTCTTTGAAAGATCTCCTTCCCGTGAATGAATGTTTCGGTACCCGCCAGGACAGAATGCTCCGAAAAGATACCCAGGTGACATTTTCCACAGGAGGATTCAATATATGGTGGATGCAACAATGGAAGATCCCAATGGGTAAACGGTTCCTCCCCGAAGGCATTAATCCTGTCAAGGGCCCTTCCCTGACCACCATGACAGACAGTACATCCAAATTTCTCGACCGGGTGCTGGATCAGGAACTCACCAGGATGCATGGTATGCGGTTGCGAAGCATCCGCCATGGCTGGATTTTCCATTCCCAGGTGACAGGTCATACAACGGTCCGTCCTATTTATTCCTGCAGGGCTAACCTGATGTATCCTTATGGATGACTCAGCCT
This sequence comes from Bacteroides sp., assembly GCA_030667765.1. Taxonomy (GTDB): domain Bacteria; phylum Bacteroidota; class Bacteroidia; order Bacteroidales; family SM23-62; genus SM23-62. The sequence goes on along the minus strand of DAOUVF010000133.1, from coordinate 6,717 downwards.
GGCCGGATCCTTCAACCGGATTCTCAGGGATCATCCTGTGGTAGTCCGACTGGATCTGTTTCCAATCGGGTAAGAATCCCTCCCTGATCCAGGCAGTAATCATCAGGATCACCAGGATGAAACCCGATATGAAGCCAATCCATCTGAATCTCCTTATGTAATTTGCTTCATTCATATTATTAGAAAACAGGCCATTGTGAGGACGACCAGTAAAATTCCCAATTAGGTCCACGGAACCATATCCCTATGGCAGTGTATATTATAAATCCTGTCATAGTACAGGTAAACAGGGCAATGGCTGACATTCTGCTGGATCCTGTTCTCCGCCTGACCCAAACCGCCCAGATGATATAAAACAATGCCGAAAGGGTGGCCGGATTGAACAGCATGATGATCACCTGCGGTATATCAGGGAACCAGCTCCGGAACCAGCCGTACCGGACCAGGATAAATACAAAAAGCAGGGTAATGAGCATTGAAAAGCCAAGGGATTGCCAGGTAAGTCTCCTGCCTGCTGTCCCGGAAAACCAGGTACCCATGTTTCGATCCTCCCTGTCCATATAGGGTATGGAAATAAGGAATACCAGGAATAGTACAGGTATGATCACCCCTCCGGCAAAAGCGGAATAGGATATCAGCTCCTGGATCCCGAGAAAATACCATGGGGATTTTGCAGGATTCTCTGCAAAGTCCGGATTTGCCCTTTCCCTCAGGGGGGCATCAAAAAGGAAGGCCATAACAAGCAAGACAGCTACAGTCAGTAAAAGGATGGCCAGTTCAGCCCACATCACCACCGGCCAGGAAAAAAATTTGTCTTCTCCCCGGGTATTATCCCCCTGACCACCGGTCTTCTCCATTGGCCTGCTAACCCCTCCATCTTTACGGATCCTCCATAAATGAACGGCAGTCAGCACCATCAGGGTTACAGGCAGAAATATCACATGGAGCATAAAGAACCTGGATAAAGCTGCCTGACCGACTGTTTCATCCCCGATCAGCAATTTTTTGATAAAGCCTCCTATATCCAGCACCTGGGTGATCCCGAGAATATCTGTTAGTTCCCTGAAGGAGGCGGCGATATTTGAACCGATGGTAACTGCCCAGAATGCCAGCTGGTCCCACGGCAACAAATACCCGCTGAAATTCATGAACAGTACCACCACCAGAATACATACTCCTATGATCCAGTTCAGCCTGCGTCCGGCCAGGTATCCCCCGGTAAAGAAAACCCGGATCAGGTGAAGGAAAGATACCAGGACCATCCCATGCGCAGCCCAGCGGTGGATGTTCCTTATATATCTTCCACCAGGCACAACAAAAACGATATCCTTTACGGAATTATAAGCCCTTTCCACGGAAGGTGTATAATTCATCATCAGGACGACACCGGTCAGGATCATGACCATGAAAAGAAACCCGAGAATCACTCCGAGTCCGAATGTATAACCGGTTTTAAGCGAATGAGGATGTACTTTATTGGCATGGATGTGCAGGAAAAAATTCCTGTTGATCCTTCCCAATCTTTTTCTGTTATCGTCGCTGATCCCCGGTGACATTTACAGGTAAAGTTTTTCCTCAGGTGGTACCAGCCGTCCCAGGTCCACCACGATCTGCCCATCAACATCCTTTTTAAGTTCAAACCATGGCAGGTCCTTTGTTGCTGCACCTGACAGTACCTCTCCCCGGTCATTGAAACAGGATCCATGGCAGGGGCATTGAAAACCCTCATCGCTTTTTTTTATCACACAGCCCAAGTGGGTACAAATGGCAGATACTGCCTTGATCCCCTGATGATCCCGGTATACAAACAACTTCCTGTCTGCCATGTAGGTAAAGGTATTGACCGGGAAATTGTTTACACGACCGATCTTGAAGCGACGCTGATATTGGGTCAGGCGGGGGATAAATTGCCTGAGCAGGCTTATGGATGCCAGCACCCCTGCCCCTATGGCAGCCCATACCGAAAATCTCCTCAGGAAATCACGGCGTGACTGATGCGTGCTATTTGATGGCTCATGCATTTTCTCTTGTTTGGAAGGTAAATTTATTAAGTTTATTTCTTAATTATGGCAATAAACGTATGTAAGAGGTTATTTTTATAGTTTTAAAATAATTTTGAGCCCGGTTCTTATCATGGAAAGAAACAATAAATCCAACCTCCTGCTGTATTTACTGCCAGTTTTTTTAATTTTTATCCTTGTATTTAGTACCTGTAAAAATAAATTTGCTGATGGACAGGGAACCGGTGTGAGTGCAAATGATGAAGTGGGACCGGAATATATCGGCAGGGAATCCTGCAAGGAATGTCATCTGCGGGAATATGAACTCTACCAGGGTTCAGATCATGACCTTGCAATGGATCATGCCACAGATGAAACCGTACTGGCTGATTTTAACTTCAGCCAGACACTCCATGGGATAGAGACCCGTTTCTTCAGGCAGGATGGTAAATTCATGGTCAACACCGAAGGGAGTGACGGAGAAATCAGGGATTTTGAGATCAAGTATGTATTTGGGATCAGGCCCCTGCAGCAATACCTGGTAGAATTTCCAGGGGGCGCCTACCAGATGCTCCCATTTTGCTGGGATACACGACCGGCCGGGGAAGGTGGACAGCGCTGGTTCCATATCTATGACCAGGAAAGGATCCCCCCCCATGATATTTTATTCTGGACCCGGATCACCCAGAACTGGAATTATATGTGTTCCGAATGTCACTCAACCAATGTAAGGAAGAGTTTCAACCCAGAAACCGAAACCTACAATACTTCCTGGTCTGAGATTGATGTCTCATGTGAATCCTGCCATGGTCCGGGTTCAAGCCATGTCGAATGGGCCCGGATCGTTGAGCAGGGAGGTAACCCGGAGGCTTATTCTGACATGGGACTGATGATCAGGTTGAAGGACCAGGACAATGCCTCCTGGGTTTTTAATATGGAGACGGGTACGGCCGAACGATCGGTGCCGAGGACAGACCGCACCATGGTTGATATGTGTGCACGCTGTCATGCGCGCAGGGCAATTATAAGCGAAGATTACATATACGGGAAATCATTCCTGGAAACGCATACCCCGTCACTTCTGGATGAGGGACTCTATTTCGCAGATGGCCAGATACTCGAAGAGGTTTATGTCTATGCTTCCTTTTTGCAGAGTAAAATGTATCAAAATGGTGTAGTATGTAAAGATTGTCATGAATCTCACAGTGGAAAGGTGTTCGTACACAGCAATGCCCTGTGTTACCGTTGCCACCTGGCAGAAAAGTATGGTAGCCGGGAACATCATTTTCACGACCCTGAACAGGAAGGATCCAGTTGCCTGGAATGCCATATGCCGGAAAGAACCTATATGGTAATTGACCCGCGCCGTGACCACAGTATACGGATTCCCCGGCCTGACCTCTCGGATAAACTGAAATCACCGAATGCCTGCAATAAGTGCCATGATGATAAATCAAACAAATGGGCTGCCGACTGGTGCATTGAATGGTATGGAGATCCGGACAGGAATGGAACACATTACGGGGAGATCTTCTGGGCCGGACGCCAGGCATATCCTGAGGCCCTGCCGGAATTGATCAGGCTTGCCAATGACCCCGAATCTGCTCCCATGGTCAGGGCGACGGCGGTCTCACTCTTACAGAATTATCAGGCTGCATCCGTGATCAGGACCCTTCAGTCCAGCATTATTGATCCGGATCCACTCATCAGGTATGCTGCCGTTTCCGCCTTGTATGTGGCTGATGAAAATGCCACCCTGGAGCTGGCCATCCCCAGGTTGAGCGATTCTGTCAGGCTGATCCGCACTACTGCAGCTTTCCAGTTGGCCAGGATTCCGCCCGAATACCTGGGTAAGGCAAATATTCGTCAACGCGATAAAGTGCTTGAAGAATACAGGCAAACCCAGATGATCAATGCTGACCATCCTTCAGCACATATGAATCTCGGAATACTGGCCATGAACCAGGGAGATTATCCCACTGCTGAAACCTCCTACCTGAAGGCACTTGAAGTAGAACCAGCACTGACTACAGCCTATGTCAACCTGGCCGATCTCGACCGGATGCTGGGCCGGGATCAGGAAGGGGAACAGTTGCTGCGTGATGCCATCACACAGAGCCCGGATATGGCTGCTGTGCATTATGCCCTGGGACTGAACCTAGTACGGAAGGGAAACCATGACGGCGCCATGAAATTCCTGGAGCAGGCAGCCAGGCTTGAACCTGCAAACGCCAGGTATGCATATGTTTATGGAGTGGGACTCCATTCCACCGGGCAAAAGCAGCAAGCTGTTGATTACCTGGAAAATGCATTGGTGGAAAATCCGTTTGACAGGGATCTGTTGTATTCATTGTCAACATTCAACCAGGAGTTGGGAAATCGTGATCAGTCCCTGAAATATGCCGAGCAACTGCTTGAATATTATCCCTCGGACCAGAATTACCAGCAGTTGATCCAGTACCTGAAAACTCAAGCTAACTGATATGGATTTTTAAAATATAAAACTCATACAAAGGCCATGAAGAAAATTATCCTGTTGTCGTTAATGACCATACTGCTTATCCCCACAGCCAGGTCACAGGTATTGATCGCCCTGTTTTTCGGGGATAAACTAAACACCCCGAATATAGAATTCGGGTTAAATGTCGGGGGCAACTTTACAACCCTCACCAATTATCCGGAAGCAAAATTCAAAACCTGGCTGAACTTCGGACTGTATTTCAATTTTAAGTTATCAGATCATTTTTATTTACATCCTGAGATGCTTTTTATAAACCAGATGGGGTCTAAAGGGCTCAACAACAATGATCTGCCGCTGCCTGAATTAGAGCATGAGACACTGGAAACCTGGGTCGAATCCAATTACTTCACATTTGTCTTTCTGCCCCGCTATAAACTTACCAATCAATTATATTTTGAGGCAGGCATTCATTTTAGTTACCTTTTGACTGCCGATGATTATTTTTTAATAAAACCTGAAGGTGATTCAGAACTTCAATATAAGGTGCATGCCAAGCCCAGAATGAATAAGTTTGATGTGGGGGGAGATGTGGGACTCGGATACAAGTTTGGAAAAGGCGAAGGGGTGAACCTGTCCCTGCGTTATTCCTATGGCTTTATCAATACCCTGAAGGATGAGAGTCTTGATCCTGAAAAGAACCGGGGTTTCCATGTGCATGTTGGCATCCCTATAGGTGTAGGGAAGGAAAATGTTCAAAAAGAAGTGGACAGGATTGAAAGGTAATTTTTTTAATCCATACAACCCTGATGGTTTTTTCATGTCTTTAGGAGTGATAGATCTGATTTGATTTTTTTTCCTATTTTCACCCCTGATTTTGAATACAAAACTAATGTCAAATGAGAAAGTACTTATTTATTCTGTTTCTAGGTATCGTTTCGCTTAACCTTTCTGCCCAGGATAGTGGATTTGGACTGGGTATCATTATAGGTGAACCAACCGGGGTAAGCCTGAAGACCTGGGTTAGCCAGAAACATGCTATAGACGGGGGAATCGCCTGGTCATTGACAAATGACTGGTTCCATATCCATGCAGATTACCTGATACACAATTTTGAGTTGATCAGTGTCAGTAAAGGAGAACTGCCCTTTTATTTTGGTTTTGGTGCCAAAATTGGAATCGGTAATAATTTTAGTTTAGGCGCCAGGGTGCCTGTGGGACTGGCATATCTGTTTGATGACGCACCGTTGGATGTATTCGTTGAAGTGGTCCCGGCTTTACAGCTGATAAACCAGATACAGTTTCAAATGAACGGAGGCATAGGCATCAGGTACTGGTTTTAATTTCAGGTCTGGCTTTCTCCATATACTTTTATGATGCTCTCTCTCAGCTGTTTGCCTGCCGGGGTTGACAGATGATAGATGTTGTCTGCTATCTCCGATGCTGATACCCAACCAGTAAAATCGGCATCCGGCATGGCTTCCCTGTTCTGTGGTGTGTCAATGGTACCCGGGACAATGACGCTGGCAGTGATCCCGGAACCTTTCCCGTCTTCATTAATCACTTCAGCAAGCCTGAAAACCAGGGATTTACTAAAAGCATAGGAGAGCATGTCCCCGGCTGATCCGGGATGTATCGCCGGACGGCTCCCTGTAAAGATGATCTGTCCGCCATCTTCCTGTTCCTTCATCTGCAGAAATACCTGCCTTGATATATGATAAGCTGTAAGAAAATTCATCCGGTACATTTTATTCAGTTCTTCCTCACCGGTATCTGCCAGCCCCCCCATGGCAAAACCTCCGGCAGTTAACACGGCCATATCTATGTTGCCAAAACCCTCAACGACTTGCCTTACGGTCTTTTGCACTTTGTTTTCATCCAGCAGATCAAGAGGAAATATTTTCAGCTTGGATGTGGTTTTCAGACTACTTCCATACTTGTCCGAGACAAGGGCTGCGATCTGAAAATCTTTTTTCAGAAATTTCTTCAGTACAGCAGCTCCCAGGTTACCCGCTGCCCCTGTGATTAAAATCGTTTTACTCATATTGTTTCTCTAAGTTCTGTCTATAATATATTACTTATTTTTGCATCCATCAAAGATCGGTATCGATTTTTAATTAATTCAAATAACTTTATAATCTTTATAGTACATCACAAATCAATCATGATAAAAAACATCCATGTTCCATATGCATTCGCACTTGCCCTGTTTCTATTTACTTCATCAATTTGTGCTCAAAAATCAGGGTTAAAAAGCAT
>DAOUVF010000384.1 GCA_030667765.1 Bacteroides sp. | reverse complement strand
TATTCCGGCGCCAGCCTTTCCCAGTTCTCACCACCGTCTGCTGTTCTGAATATGTTGCCACCGGTTTCACCTGAACTGCCCTTGAATCCTACAATCCAGCCATGGCTGCTGTCCGTAAAGCAAATATCGGTAAAGACAAGTTTCAGGTCCGGACTGAATTGCTCGATCCAGGTCTGCCCCCCGTCTTCGGTATAATAAGCTGCACAGTATGTATTAACCAGGTAACCAATACTGTCATTTCGTACGCCTACGGCCCAGCCTTGTAGACTATCCTGGAAATAAATGCAATGGATGAGTCCTATATCGTCAGGGAAAACCTGTTCATTCCAGGTATTTCCTCCATCTTCAGTATGCCAGACCCTGCCCCGCCAGCCGTCGGGTTCACCATTCCAACGGAAATGGATCGCTTCATTGGCAAGGACCCAACCGATTGATTTGTCGGTAAAGAACACCGATTTAATATTGAGATCCGTGCCTGCATCCAGCTTTGTCCAGGTTTGTCCGCCATCAGATGTGCTGAGAATCGTTCCTGAATCACCCACAGCCCAACCATTTGATCTGTCGATAAAACTTAGATCCCACAGATCATGTTTAGTTCCCGAGTTTTGTACCACCCAGTTTTTCCCTGAATCATCGGTTCTCATAATGGTGCCTGTAAAAGCTTTACTGTCCTGATCCCAGTGAGCCTTCCCTGCTCCCCAGCCGGTTACCGAATCAACCATGGCCAAATCCTTGAAATCATACCTGGTTTGCTGGAATTGTTTGGTGATGGTCTGGGCGGCACCGGCGGTGCATATCGTCAGGAGTACCAGTATGGATACCCATCTAAGTCTGAAAAGCACTTTATGTAATAACATGGTATGATGTATGAGTTCTACTTAGATATGACCATCAACCGGCAATTGTTACAAATCACTCGGATTTTCGTACTTATGAATGTTTATTTTGAGACAAGGTATATACCTGTAACGAGCTGCTAATCAACTCTTTCAGTAAGGTTAGGTCCTTTACAAAATATTCAGTACCTGTTCCTTGATTTTTTCCAGTTCATCTTTCATCCCTACCACCAGTCGCTGAATATTGACTTCGGAGGCCTTTGATCCGAGGGTATTGATCTCCCTGCCGATCTCCTGGGAAATGAAGCCCAGTTTTTTGCCTGCCGGGGAAGCAGCATTGATGGTTTCCATGAAAAATCTGCAGTGATTTTCCAGCCTGACTTTCTCTTCTGTGATATCCATCTTCTCCAGGTAGAAGATCATCTCCTGTTCCACCCGGCCGGGATCTGTGGAATGCTTCTGTCCCAGTTCCTCAAGTGCCGAAAGGATACGGTTCCTGACTGCAACCACACGGTCTTCCTCAAAAGGTGCCACCTCCGACAATAGCTGAAGAATGTTGTTGATCCTTAGACTGATATCCTTTTGCAGTGCTTTCCCTTCCTGTTCCCGGAATGAGTTCAGATCGACCAGAGCGGCCAGTATGCTCGCCCTGACTTTTGTCCAGTCATCTTCCTGTAGTTTATCCTTTTCTGATAACATTGTGTCGGGCAAGCGCATGGCTACCTGTATCAGTTCTTCCGGATCCGCCAGGCCAGTCTCCCCTGCGATTTCCCTGAGCTGCCTGATATATTCCTCTACAACCGGTCTGTTGATTGACCATCCGGCCGCCCCTTCTTTGATCTCCTGGTAGATGCCCACCTCAATTTTTCCCCTTTGCAGCTCAGCGCCCAGCCAGCTGCGGATCTCCATTTCCTTTTCTTTCAGGAATAAGGGGATCTTTACGGAGAAATCAAGCTGTTTGCTGTTCAGGGATTTTAGCTCAATGGTATAGACCATGTTTCTGAGATCACATTCGGCCCTGCCGTAGCCTGTCATGGAGATAAGCATAGAAGATTGTTTTGGTTACCTGGTTATAAGGCAAAATTAAGATAAAGTCAGGAATTTGCAACCCGGGGTTTTACCACTGCTTTGGTTTTCCAATTGCCTGTGAGGTAATACAGGAAAGAGAGTAAGAGTCCCACGCCCCACCCGGCAGGGACCGACCACCAGATACCGGTTTCTCCCAGGCTCCTCGAAAATAACCAGGCAAAAGGAATGCGTATAACCCACAGGGAAGTCAGGGTGATGAACATGGGGATGATGGTATCCCCGGCACCACGCAACACCCCGTTGATCTTGAACATGGCGGTGAACAGGAGGTAGAAAGAACTGACGATCAGCAGGTATTCCGCCCCAATCCGTATCACCTCCGGATCTTTGGTGAACATGCCAATCAACTGGTATTTGAAGAAGATGACAACGACCATGACGATTAATGATACAGCGGATGACATCAGCAGAGTTGCGATCAGTCCACGCCTGACCCTGTCGGGCCTTCCCGCCCCGATGTTTTGTCCCACGAAAGTTGCCAAGGCCGCGGAAAAATTCATGGCCGGCAGGATTGCCAGGCTGTCTATCCTCATGGCAGCGGCGTACCCGGCAATGACGTTGGTACCAAAGGTGTTAACAATGGCCATGATGGCCATCATTCCCAGCGACACAAAGGTATGCTGTAAGCCTGTCGGAAGGCCTATCCGCAGGCTTTGCCAGAAGATCTTTTTATCAAAGCGGTATTGTGGCAGGTTGAAGTCAATGAGCTTATGGTTCCTGTTCAGGTAGATCACTGCAGTAAGGAAGGCACCTGTCTGGGAAACTACGGTTGCTACAGCTGCCCCGGCAATCCCCCACTTGAACACCAGGATAAAGAGCAGGTCCAACCCGATGTTGAATAAGGTTGAGATCATCAGGAAATACAGCGGGGTTTTTGAATCTCCTAATCCACGCAGGATGGCAGAGGTTGTATTGAAACCAAAAAACGCGATCAGTCCCGACAGGTATATGGCCAGGTAGGTGGTAGCTTCCGGCATGATCTCCTCGGGCAGGCGGATCAGCCGAAATATTTCATCTGTCAGGGGAATACCTACCATTGTAAGGACCACAGAAGCAATGGTCAGGAAAATATACATGGTGTGAATGGCCCTTTTTACACTGGCATGATCCCCTGCACCGAAGTACTGGGCAATGACGATGGTCCCTCCTGAGGCCACCCCGATGATCAGCGAGATCAGGGTAAAAACGATGGGGAAGGATGCTCCCACAGCGGCCAGGGCCTCCTTGCCGAGGAAATTGCCAACGATGATCGTATCAACGATGTTGTACAACTGCTGGAAAAGGTTGCCCAGCAGCATTGGCATGGCAAAGTTAAAAATGAGTCGGGCTTCATTTCCCCTGGTGAGTTCCTTCATGGGACCGATGGGAATAAAGAAACCAAAGGTGGGTAAATTTCAGGGAAGGGCAAAGCGACTATCCGTCAAAATTCTGTTATATTAATTGAAATTATCTAACACAAATATGCTGGACTTTCAGGATTTAGTTGCCACACAAAGTGCATTTGACCAAATAGATTTGATTGATGAATAAATCCAAATGGTAGTAGAGTGATATTTTATATATTTTAAGTTTTGCAGTGGACCAACATCATATCTGCCAGATACTTGTGATCCTATTACTGCATAATATCTTAAATACCTGATTACTAGCCG
>DAOUVF010000185.1 GCA_030667765.1 Bacteroides sp. | reverse complement strand
ATTTTGATCTATAACCTTGCCGGATGCTATGGAAGGAGGTAGGGTATCGTGTATGAAGAGTCCGGAAATACAAAGATCATCAAACCAGAATTTCCGGTCCTGTTTCGAGGAATACCTGTAATAGATCCCGAAGTAATCCGGACTGATTATTGCTGTATCCATTCCTTCACCGATCAGCTCCCATATACCAGTAGTTTTCTTTTCCAACAGGACCTGCCAGATTCCATTTTCTTTTCGCAGAACATTCAAATATGCTGGTCCCTGGCCAACACTTACCTGCCAGTTTAAAGATGTTGTTGCCAGGATCTCGATGTGGTCTTCGCTCATTTTCCATAGTTTAAGTGTATCATCCGATCCGGTTAAATTGACCCCCAGAACATATCCATTTATCTCTCCGCCCGGAAACATTTCAAGTTCATTGCCATCAGCTGCAAGAAAAACGGCCCAGTGGTTGGCAGAAGACGGAAGGTAGCCATGCCTGATACGAAACTTCCATGAGGTGAGCCGTGCATCCAGTTCTAGGCTGTCAAGAGGCAAAGCAATCTGGTCATGGTTCCCGACCGAATCATCCATGGAATGATGCAGGGAATACAGGCCTGAGAGGGATCCATCGGATTGAATCTGCCAGGTTGAATCCCTCTCCTGATTCCAGTTAAGCAGTGATCCATCTTCGAAATCAATACACCATTGGCCATGCAACCATACCGGGTAGCATAAAAAAAACAATGCCAGTCTTTTCATTTCAAATTATTATTATGATTTTTGCATGATTATTAATTCAAACTATTATCTCATGAAAGTTGCTGTTGTTGGAGCCACCGGACTAGTCGGAGGCGTTATGATGGAAGTACTCGAAGAAAGAAACTTCCCCATTACTACCCTTTATGCCGTTGCATCGGAAAAATCGGTTGGTAAAGAAATAATATTTAAAGGGAAAATACATAAGGTGATCGGCATGCGGACAGCTGTTAACAATAAACCGGATATCGCCATCTTTTCGGCTGGCGGGGGAACCTCAACGGAATGGGCTCCCATATTTGCAGAAGCCGGAAGCGTTGTCATAGACAATTCCTCAGCATGGCGTATGGATCCAACCAAGCGTCTGGTTGTGCCGGAAATCAATGCAACGGCCATCGGTCCTGATGACAAGATCATTGCCAATCCTAATTGCTCTACCATACAGATGGTGCTGCCCCTTTCCCCCCTGCATAAAGCCTACAAAATCAAAAGGGTTGTTGTCTCTACTTACCAGTCTGTTACCGGAACAGGGGTAAAGGCTGTTCGGCAAATGCAGGATGAACGGGCCGGTGCAGAAGGAGAGAAGGCCTATCCGCATCCCATCGACAGGAATTGCCTTCCTCATTGTGATGTATTCCTTGATAATGCCTATACTAAAGAAGAAATGAAAATGGTCCATGAGACCCGGAAGATCCTTGAGGATGATTCCATCATGGTAACAGCCACAACTGTCAGGGTTCCGGTCGTCGGAGGCCATTCTGAGTCCGTTAACCTCGAATTTGAAAAGGGCTACGAGATCGATGATATTGTAAAGCTTCTCTCTGAAACTCCCGGAGTGGTTGTCCAGGATGATGTAGCCAATAATGTGTATCCGATGCCAAGGTATGCGGAAGGGAAAGACGAGGTATTCGTGGGACGGATCAGGAGGGATGAATCCAGGGAAAACTGTCTGAATATATGGATAGTATCGGATAATCTCCGGAAGGGGGCAGCCACCAATGCCATCCAGATCGCCGAATACATGGTGGAGAATAAACTGGTTTAGCTACACCCTGCATTAATACAGGAAGTCATCGTAAGGATAACGTTTGGCGTGGATCTCTTTAACCTTTTCGTATAAGAGATCACGAATCGCCTTTATATTCTCTAGTTTCTTAGCTGAGATAAATACACAGGCGCCATTGTTTTTTGCCATCCAGGTTTTTTTAAGATCATCCAGGCTGATGTTTTCACGGGTATCCGGACTCAGATCATCTTCTTCCTTTACAACGTATCGGAAGGCATCAATTTTATTGAAAACAATGTAGGTAGGCTTATGCCGGGCATCAATTTCAAGTAGAGTCTGGTTTACAATGTCAATCTGCTCTTCAAAATTTGGATGGGAGATATCCACTACATGCAGGAGTATATCCGATTCTCTGACCTCATCCAGGGTTGATTTGAATGATTCAACCAGGGTATGGGGGAGCTTGCGGATAAATCCAACCGTATCGGACAACAAAAAAGGCAGGTTCCCGATCACTACCTTCCTGACAGTGGTATCCAGGGTGGCAAAAAGCTTATTCTCGGCAAAAATATCTGATTTACTAACTACGTTCATCAGGGTGGATTTTCCCACATTTGTATAACCCACAAGGGCCACCCTGACCATTTTCCCCCTGTTCTTTCGCTGGACTGATTTCTGTTTATCGATCCGTTTCAGGTCCTCCTTCAACTTAGCGATCTTATCGCGAATGATCCGGCGGTCTGTCTCAATTTCTGTTTCTCCGGGCCCCCTTAGTCCAATCCCCCCGCGCTGTCGTTCCAGGTGGGTCCACATCCCTGTCAGTCGTGGCAGCAGATATTCATACTGGGCCAGTTCAACCTGTGTTTTAGCATGTGCCGTCTGAGCCCTCCTGGCAAAAATATCGAGAATAAGGTTGGTCCGGTCAAGGATGCGGCATTTCAACTCCCTCTCAATGTTCCTGAGTTGTGAGGGGGTTAATTCATCATCGAAAATGACCAGGTCGATGTTATTCATTGCTACATACTCCCTGATCTCCAGAAGTTTGCCGCTCCCAACAAAAGTCCGTGGATTAGGATAGTCCAGCTTCTGTACAAAGGTTTTTTCCAGTATGGCACCTGCCGTCTCGGTAAGAAAGGCAAGCTCCTGCAGGTATTCCTCCACAGTAGCAGCATCCCGATCCTGATCGATGATGCCGATCAAAATGGCAGTTTCCGGTTTTTGTGTCGTTATGATGGGTTTAGGCATGGCCAAAAAAACACGCAAAATCACAATGATTTTGCGTGGTATATCTTACAAGCGACAAAGATAACAATATCAGCCGTATCCTGTATGAGCCCTTAATAAATAAACTGCCTGTTCCTGTAAATACCCTGTCTTATGGCAGGTTTCAACGTTTCTGTACAATTGAATATCATTTCGAAATCCGTTGGAAAAGGAAGGGCTTCCCTTTCAATCATGCTCAATGCTTCCTCGTCCAGTGCATCAAGGTCTCCAACAGCCCTGGCGGATGCATGATCGAATATGTGTTCCGCCCCTATGGGTTCTTTCCTGATCAGTTTCTTGGGATTGGTGGAAAGGATCTCCACATTGCCGTCAATCCTGACAGATTTGAACTGGTGGGTTTCAATCATGGTACATTGCAGCGTTTTGTATTTGGGAAGCTTAATATCGTTACCGGCAGTATCTTTCATCACATTCCCATTGGGATCCAGAACATATTCAAATCCATCCTCTACTTTCTTATTATAGAGTTCATCCTTTTCTTTTACATCATCCGGGGAAACCGTAATCATCTCCAGGTTCACAAGTACATTATAATCATAGGCAATGTCCTCATTCAGGTGCTTAAAATGATATTCTACCCATTCACTTTCCAGGTTCCTGGTATCAATTTCCAGCAGGTCCTGTTCAAAGACAGGGTCCAGTTTTAAATGGGTCTGGTTATTTACCCTTACAAGTACCCTGCTTATCCCCTTAAACCGGGCCTCTTCGATCAACTCATTTAACTCCGGATACATTCCACCTGAATAATCCTGGGCCTTTGTCATTTCAATATAGGCCTGGCGGTAAGCATCCTTGGTACCTGTCTTCATCAATTCCTGACCGCTGCCATAATAATACTCCGCAGCAATGCGCTTGGCTTTGATGATCTGTGTATCGTAATCAACATATTCGTAATTTACCTGCCTTCCGGCAACATTCATTGGAAGGACCGTACGAACGAGGGACTGGCGATTTTTCAGCCTGGAATAAGTGGCAAAAACCTCGTCATAATTATTCGGATTGTTTTCCCGCTCCAGAAACCTTACCCTTTCCTGGTCCTGTTCATTCGCCAGTCGGTAAGCCCGGTCAAGGATCTCTGCATCCTTGGGACTGTCAGGTTTCTTTCGCAACTGCTTCACAGACTTGTTTATGGCCGCATCATAGTTCCCCATCTGCATCATCTTCTTGGAAGACCCGCAGGATGAAAGAATCAAAGCAGTAATCAATAGGTAAATAGCATGTTTCATAATGGCAGCTTTTAATTATGCCATAATATACGTGATATTCCGGATTTGGATACAAAAAAACCCTGGTAATCAGATTACCAGGGCTTTAAGTATATTATTAAGTACTTTATTGCAGCACGAAATTTATGGGGAAAGTAAACTGGACTTTTACGGCTTTTCCTCTTTGTTTTCCTGGTGCCCATTTGGGAGATGCCATGACGACTCGTGAAGCCTCCTTATCCAGGGCCGGATCCACTCCCCTGACCACAACTGCATCTACAACCTCGCCTTTCGAATTAACGGCGAATTGGACATAAACCTTACCACTGATGCCATTTTCGGCAGCAATTTCAGGATATCTCAGGTTTTTTGCGATCCACGACCTGAACCCTTCCTGGCCTTTACCCTGGAAGCTGGGCATATCTTCAACGATGAAGAAAACTTCTTCCTCGGCTACCTCCTCCTCCTCTTCAAATTCTACGATCTCGATCTCCATATTCTGATCAGCCTCGGCATCTTCAATGATAAGTTCATCTTCGATCTCCACATCATCTTCAACGATCATCAATACATCAGCAACTTTTGGTGGAGGTGGCGGTGGTGGAGGTTTAACATCCTGTTGCCTGGTGATGGGTATGATCTCTTCTTCCAGGTCCATATCGGCCAGTTCACCAAGGGTACTTTCCATGTTGGGTCTGCTGCTCCATTCAAATGCAGCAAGGATAATCCCCAGTACAATTACCAGTCCGATCTGGAGAAATATTCCCTTTTTCTTTTCAAGGTCTGCCTTTTTTGATTTTTTAAGTTCCATGTCCAGAATTATTTAAGCGTATAAAACTAATGAAATATCTTATTAAATTCAATAGGTACATCCTATTTTAGTATAAATTCACTCCGGGCCGGAATGGTATGATGGTCCTTATTGACCCAAGGAGACAAAAATCATCCGACCTTTCTCATTTACAATAAATTATGCAAAAATCTTGCCAGAAATATCATCCCGGGAAGATCTATCGACAAAATCTGTAGATTTTTTTTCAAGGCTTATTTCATCCGAAACAACAGACGCCAATATTTCTGGCTTTAATTCCGTTAATGCCTGTTCTGCAGTATACTCCGGATTCCAGCCAAGGAGTCTACCGGCCTTGCTATGGTCCATGGGATATCGTGTAGATGCCTCATTCTTACTCAGATCGTGTACAATTTCTGCTGATCCCCAGGCAAAGATCTCATTCACTATCTCTGCAAGTTCATTATGTGATGTGGCAACCCCTGAACCAATGTTAAATACACCTTTTTGCTCCGGGGCATTGATGGCTGCTTCAATGGCAGCCGCAACGTCTTTCACATAGATCATTTCCCGTACTCCGGTTCCTTCCCCGTATATGGTTATGGACTGTTTCCTGATCGCCTGTTGAATGAATGTGCCAAGCATAATCCCGCGACGTTCGGAGAGAGTGATCAAAGCAATTCTCAGGCTTTTAAAATTTTCGATATGAAGAAACCCGAGGTTCTCAATACCCATTTTGCAGACAGCATAAAGGGTTTCAGGGTAGATTGGTTCGGATTCCACATAGGGGACCGTGTTCACTTTGGGTGAGTAAAGCATGGCCGAAGAGGCAAATACAGCATTATTAATGCCCACGGATTCACAGACTTTGAAAACCTTTTCAGCAAGCTGAATTTTCCAATAATATTCATCATATTTGGTAAAAAGCTTGCTGGTAGGCCTCGCAGCGAAATGAATCAATGCATCAGCAGGAGCGAGTATCTCAGAAAGGCTCTCCTGGGAATAATCAGTTTCATACAATCTGGTATCGGGCCGGTTATTGTAGATCTCCTGGAGCTTTTGTAATGATCTCCCCATCAAGAGGACCTCATGATTTTGCATTTGGTCTAAGAGGCATCTGCCCAGTAATCCTGATGCCCCGGTAATGGCAATTTTCATAACGGGTTTTTAAATGATAGAATTATGGGAATGAAAATGTAAGTGTGCCGAAACCTGAGATGAACCACAATTTACAAAAGCAGACAACAGCTGGACATACCCCATTTTTTGAACTAAATCGAAACACCTGCGTTGTCAATTTCTGGCCTCCCACCCCTTTTTCGGTTTTTTTTGCAAGTCACAGGGTGGTGACTTCTTCACAGGATGGTGAGTCATGAATAATGAT
>DAOUVF010000380.1 GCA_030667765.1 Bacteroides sp. | reverse complement strand
GTGGACCAGGGAGTGGCAAAACTGGTTAAGATCCTGAAGGAAACAGGCAAATATGACAATACACTTATCATCTATATCTCTGATAATGGTATCGCTTTCCCGGGAGCCAAGACGACCCTTTATGATCCGGGCATGAAACTCCCCTGCCTTATTAAACAGCCAGCTCAGAAAAAAGCTGGAAAAGTTACCGATCACCTCGTCAGTTGGGTGGATCTTACGCCTACCATACTGGACTATGTCGGGGCATTTCCTGAGGAAAACAGGTTTCATGGCCGGTCTTTCAGGGGCAGCCTGGAAGATCCCCTGGGTGACGGACCGGCAGAGGTCTATGCTTCACATACCTTCCATGAGATCACCATGTATTATCCCATGCGGGTGATACGTACCCATAAATGGAAGTTTATTTTCAACATAGCCTGGCCACTCGAATATCCCAGTGCGTCTGATCTCTGGGCTTCACCCACCTGGCAGTCTGTCTATCAGGATGGCAGGGAAGCTATGTACGGCCAACGATCTATAGAGGCTTACCTGAAACGTCCCCGGTTTGAACTATATGACATAGGAAATGATCCGGGCGAAACAAAAAATCTCGCCTACGAACATAAGTACTGGGAGATCGTGGAAGACCTCAAGGAGCAGCTGAAAAAATTTATGGCAGATACAGATGATCCATGGAAGCTAAAGTGGGACTATGAATAGGTCCCCCATTAACTCTTCACAGGCATTGACCAGTGGCCGTGAATGATCACCCACTTTCCATCCATTTTTAGCAGTATCCATGTGACCCGCATTCCTTTGAAACTGAATGGTTTGCCATTTTCAACATAGTCCACATCTTCTGTAGCTGTCAAAAAGGCTGCATCACCCGATGTATTCACCTGGATATTATGATCCCTGAAAGAAACCTTTACATCCGTTGCACTCGGGAAGGAATTTATCAGCCTGCTTTTCCAGGCTTCCCAGCCATTGTATGTGGATGAGCCCTCAAAAATAACGAGATCAGCTGAATGTGCAAATATCGCAGAGAATTTTGCTATATCCTCTGTGGTCCATGCCTCTGAATATTCATCACATACAGACGAAATCCTGGTTTTTTCTGCCATGAGATCCGGTCCCTGGCCATAGGTCATAGACACGGTCAGCAAGGCCATCAATAATAAAGTAATTGTTGATTTCATAAGTGAGAGGGTTTAGTTTAGGAATATTATGGATTAAACCATATGATTTTTACGAAATCCAGTACCCCAGAGTTACTAAAAAGGCATCAAATTTTACTTGATATCCAGATCCGGACTATCCATATCCTTGAATATTCCACTGGATCCCGCACCACAACTGATGATTGTCCTCATTCCATGATCCACAGCTGCTTTTGTTTTATAAACCTTTTCTTTTTGGACATGGTAAATATTGCCTGATGTCGGATTTGGCCCGGTAGGCACGAATACAGTGATCATCTCTCCCTGGTCATCAGTAATAAAACCGGTCATAAGGGTGCCGGCATTAAACAGGTCCACCAGGACCACCTCTGAAAAGAATGACTTTTGTTTGCCAAAAAACTGCATGACCGTTTCCCTGGCAATCTTATACCCTGGTATTTTCATCAGGTATTTCTTTTCCAGGGCAGAGGTAAAGAACCTGCCGATCCTAGTTTCGATAATGACCCCGATGAAAAAGAATGAGATCACGATGGCAGCGACCAGAATGACATAAATGACAAAAAGCAACAGTTCTGAATCTGTATTGAATAAATCTACAATGGGCCTCAGATATCTCTCGATCAGGCCGATGATCCAACGGAAAACAAGGATAACTAGGGCAAGTGGCAATATGGCGGCAAATCCACCAAGCAATGTAACTCTTACATACCTTCTCATGGTGTTTTATTTTAGGTGTTTATTTTTCAATTCTTTTTCAATTTTTTTGGCGGCTGGAGTGATGGACAGTCCCCCGAGGGCCGTACAGCGGAGTGATCCGGGCAGGCTGGCACCGACCTCGTTCATGGTCTGTATTACCTCGTCCAGGGGGATCAGGTGCTCATAACCGGCCAGGGCCATATTGGCGCAGGAAAGTGCATTCATGGCGGTCATGACGTTTTTACCCAGGCAGGGGGCCTCCACCCTGTTGGCAATGGGATCGCAGATCATTCCCAGGGAATTCTGCAATGCCAGGGATGCCGCCGCCAGGGATTGCTCAAGCGATCCTCCTGCCAGTGATACCAGGCCTGCGGCAGCCATACCCGATGCAGAACCACATTCTGCCTGGCACCCTCCTGATTCTGCTGCAAAAGTGGCATGCCGGGCAATTAAAATACCTATCATCCCGGCTGCCAGCAATGCTTTTATAATCTGGTCATGGGGGAGGCCCATGCCATCGGCTGTTCCCAGGACTGCCCCGGGGATGGTCCCGCAGGAACCGGCTGTAGGGGCTGCAACAATCAATCCCATGGCGCTTTTTACCTCCATGACAGCACTGGTATACATTATGATCCGGTTGGTAAGGTCCCCCCCAAGCAACCGGCCCTGGTCCATTTTTGTTTTGTAGACGGGGGACTGGCTGTGGAGGATGCGATCAGCGTATCGGGTGCCCTTTATTCCGGTTGAAACAGCCGCTTCCATGTATTCAGCCAACACCTTCATTTTTTCAAACACCTCCTCCTTTGGGATGCCTGCCCTCTGGCTCTCGTATTGCAATGCCAGCTCCCACAGGGGGAATCCACGTTCCCGGTTGAACTCCAGCATTTCCCCTGCAGTGAGGAATGGGACTTCCATATCCCTTCGGGAAAGTACCGGCAAAACAGGCCTTATGTTGCGTACCAGGCGGACCTCCTGCATTTTCAACAAATATGACAGGGTTGTCTGGTTGGGAACATCCTGAGACCTGACCTGAATGATTGTTTCAGCATCCGGATGTACCAGAATATCATCGTATACCAGCTTTTCTTTAATGACTTGCAGGACCGGTTCAGGAGGATAACAAAAGATCAAAGTTTCATGATAGTCCCCCTCTATTGATAAGCTCGTTCTATCGATCTCAGTGATCTCGATCATGCCTCCCCCGGTGGACAGGGCCGTAAGCTGACATGATCCCTGTGGGTCTACCAGGACTAATTGGTATGTATTCGGATGCACGGCCCCGATATCCCTGATTTCAATGGATAAGGTCAGACCATTCTTTGCAAAGTGATTGCCGGCTTCGGGTAACCTGTCATCTGTGGCATCCCAGCCCAGCAATCCCCCCATCAATCCCATATCCGATCCCTGGCTTTCATGGGTGGTCGCAAGTGATCCATTGGGATCAATATATAAGCTGACCTGGTTGATCTTCCCGTTCATCAGATCTCTGCATATCCGACCTATCCTCAGGGCCCCGGCACAGTGTGAGCTCGAGGGTCCGCGCATAACAGGGCCGATAACATCATTAAATATACTCGGGATTCCGGACATTAATTTAAGGTATTATCAGGGTACTTTATTTTTAATTATATTCAGAGACTAAATTTAGCAATCAAATCATAAAAAACATCGGATAATGCATTTCATGAGGTATGAACGGTATTTTTTCTTTTCAGCCCTGGCAATTTATGTCGTCGCAGCCT
>DAOUVF010000218.1 GCA_030667765.1 Bacteroides sp. | reverse complement strand
CCATGCACAATCGGAGACCAGTATCCGTCCAGTCTTTATCGCATCTGTGATGTTGGTTTTTGCCATAGTCTTAATTTATAAACATTTCAGGAAAATAGTCCCGCATATCGAGGGTATCTTCCATCTGCACCTGGAGTTCGATGAATTTTTCAAACAAGCGGGCTATCCTGTCCCGGTATTCATCCTCCCCTGCCAGGTTCACTATTTCTTCCGGGTCGTTTTCCAGGTCAAACAGCAGCATTTCTGAAGCATAGGGATACAGGATCAATTTGAAATCCTCATACCGGACCATCCGCTGCTGATCCCTGTAGCAACCATAAATGGCATCATAGTGGCTTCTGATCCTGCTGCCGTCGGTAAAGGGCAACAGGCTGTGGTATTCTATATGACCGGGTAATTCAGCCCCGGCCAGCTCAAGGATGGTGGGCATTACATCCTGGAGATACACATCAACTCCTATCCGTTTCCCACGCGGCACACCGGGACCGGTCAGGAACAGGGGGACCCTGATCGAATGATCATACATATTCTGCTTGCCCATCAGTCCGTGATTACCACAGGAAAGTCCATGGTCCGCCGTAAAAACAACATAGGTATTCTCCCTTTCTCCTGATGTTTCCAGGGCTTCCAGTATCCTTTCTACCTGCTTGTCCATATGGGAGATAATGGCATAATACTCCTGCCTGTTGACTTTTACCGCGTATTCGGTCCTTGGGAAAGGCGCCAGCTTCTCATCCCTGAGCCCTTTTCCACAGCCGATCAGCTCCATGCCCGGATAAAGAGGCTGGAAACTGGCCGGAACCGAAATATTTTCCAGGGGATACATGTCTACGTACTCCTTCGGGGATTGCCGCGGATCATGCGGTGCGTTGAAGGCTACATACATAAAGAAAGGATCATCTGAATCCCTGGTGCGTTCAAGAAAAGAAACAGCCTCATCAGCCAATACCTCACTCCAGTGTTTTCCTCCTTCCCAGAAACCGCCGAACCGGGTATCCCAGGGGGTCCATTCTTTGTCATCCGGACCTTTGGGACGGTTATACCCTTCCGGGGTTTGTTTGGGCATGCCCCCGCGTATATGCCCGGTATGCCGGAAAATACTGTCAGGTTCCACCTTGACATGCCATTTTCCTGCCATGAAAGTCTCGTATCCTGCATTTTCCATGAGATTACTCCACATCATCCCCTGCTCGCCCCACTGATCAAGGCTGGTTTCTGCCCGGTTGGCCCGCCATACCGACAATCCCGTGTTCAGCATGGTCCTGCTGGCTACGCATACTGCCCCGTGCCAGCCGCCCATATTATAGGCATGGGTAAAAGCCATCCCTTCCCCTGCCAGCTGATCCAGAGAAGGCGTTATGACCTCCTCCCCCCCCATGGCATTAACTGTCTGATAGCATTGGTCATCGGCAATGATGAAAAGGATATTGGGCCTTGGATCAGGCTTCCCGGTGGTACAGGAGTTTATAAAACAGGCAAGAACACAAAGATGGAAAAGATTGATTTTTTTCATGGGGCGCTAAATATGTTATTTTAAATCTACTCTGAAATTGCCATCGATGACGATCCAGCATTCGAATTCACAGGATGCGGTGGCATCTTTCGCCTTCATTTCATCCCCGTCCACAGCTATGATGGTTTTCCCGTCCACCTTGTATTCTGCCGTTACCGAATAATACTGGTCTATGGCCGAATACAAGGTATATGGAGACTTCCTTGCCGTATCTACGTAATCCACCTGTCCGCTCTCGATGTTGCCACGGTACAGTACGATGGGCACCTCGGGATGGCTGCTGTTAATGGTCAGGTTGATGATCAGATCGGCACTGTCGGGCCGGAATCCCCAGCAATCATCACAATCGACTGTCAGTCCCAGGTACTCATTACATGAACCGGCCAGCGTAAGCAGGACAAGAACAATAAGCGCTTTTATATGACCGTTCACTTTCATTTTCTAAAACCAGGATATATCCTTCCGTGTATATTTCATCCGTTTCTGCAAATTGATAAAAACAAGCAATGACAGCCTGAAGCGATGCGGTGACATGTCATGGACCTTATAATTTACATATTCATAATCAAAAGATAATCCCCAATATTTCAGTCGGCGGTACAAACCGGCCGAAGGAACAACAATGAACCGGGTACCCGGATGGAGGTCGGAACCCCTGTATCCTCCCCAGGTGATCCCTCCCCTGAGCTGTGCCTTGAACCCGATAGATGTTTCCTGTTTACGGTAAAAAGGGAAATTCTTACCGATGGTCAGCGGCCAGAAAAACCTTTTCTCCCAGAGCTGGTATGAAAGGGTGTCATTTTCGGGACGGATCACCCTGATCGCTTTAGTCCTGGCAAAGAAACCGGTGGTGACGAACATATTGTACTTATTTTCAGATATACCGATCTCACCGCCCACCATAAGATCATCCGCACTGAAATCCAGTCCCCCTTCAATCCGGATCTCCGAGATCTCCGGTGTCCGGGTATAAGGCGCCTTGTTTTCAAGAAGGAATATTTCCATTTCTTCAGATTTGGCCTCTTTTGCCAGGCTCAATGCATTGGTGGAGTAATTTATATTCTGGTTAATACCGGCTCCATTCTCCAATAATAATTCGATGATATCTTCATCCCTGCTCATGGTTGCCATGGCAATGGCATGGAGTCCGCCTTTATTCTGCAAACTTGGATCTGCCCCCTTTTCGAGTAACAGCCAGGCCATATCGTAATCCGCGTGCCGGGCGGCTATCATCAATGCGGTAAACCCGAAAGTATCCCGGGCATTCAGATCTGCCCCCCTCCTGATCAATACCTGCGTGGTTTCATGGCAATCATAATAAACTGCCATCATCAGGGGCCGTGTCCCGAACCAGTCCCCCGCCTCCACATCCGCTCCCTTCTCTATCAGCAAATCTGCGATTTCAGGATAATCGTATGCTGATGAATGCATCAGGGAAGTCAAAGCCAGTTCATCTTTTGCATCCACTTTTGCACCGGCTTCAAGCAGCATTTCTGCGGCTTCATAATGTCCGGTCCTGACAGCACCGATCAACGGGGTAACATCGTTATTCGGGGTGGCATTCACATCAGCTCCCTTACTGATCAGGTATTCCATGACCTCCATATACCCGTTCTGTGAGGCATACATCAGGGGAGTGACCCCGTCCACGGTTGTGGCATCAACATCAACACCCCTTTCTACCAGGAATTTTATAATTTCCAGCTGCCCCTTGTCTGCAGCCTGGATAAGATTGAATTCCCGGTCACCTTGGAAGCTGGCTGCGGTATCAGTTTGGACAGTGACCCTGTAATCACCTATTCCCTCAATTGGCATGAGCGGCTGATCAGCCGGAATGGCCTCCAGGGTATCAGCCGGAATGGCCTCCAGGGTATCAGCCGGAATGGCCTCCAGGGTATCAGCTCTATCTTCCTTAAGGGTATCGACAAGGGTGACAGGCATTTCAGCAGGGGCCTCTCTGGTGGTTGTATCGCTTGATTCAAGCACTTGTGAAAATCCTGCTGTATGTAAAACCAGGAAAACAAGTATTACCAATATTCCGGATCTCATGATCATATCAGAATTGATACCAAATATATACAATATCACCATGACTTACATATAGTGCCGGGCAACCCTTTGGAAAGTAATGGAGTCTAATTTATTAACAGGTTAATGCCCGTTATTTCCTTAATTATAGGCGAATTCTTAAATAGTTTATAATTTTCCACAAAAAGGCCTGTCCTTTTATAGGGCATATATTCTAACTTTGATTGATTAGACATTATTATAATTATGATAAACAGAGTCGGTTTACTG
Source organism: Bacteroides sp. (assembly GCA_030667765.1). Classification (GTDB taxonomy): domain Bacteria; phylum Bacteroidota; class Bacteroidia; order Bacteroidales; family SM23-62; genus SM23-62. The sequence continues at coordinate 1,783 of DAOUVF010000218.1, read as the reverse complement.
GTTTTTATGATATGTGCTGCCCAGATGTCATTTTCGCAGACGGGTGATGATGACTTTTACCTTGGACACGGATTTAACAGCGGGGACACCGTTTATACAAACTCCGGCACCTTCTGGGACGCCGGGGGATTGAACAACTATGGCAGCAATGAACAATGGACTGTCACGTTCTGCTCTAATAACGGTAATCCTATAACCTTCGACTTTTCAAATTTTGCAACCGACTACAGGGGTACCTTTCCCAACCCGGGTCCAGGTGAGTTCAGGGATTATGATTACCTGACAATCTATTATGGCGCTGACTCAGCCCAGGCCTATCATGACGATACACCTCAATTCACTTTTACCTATCCGGATGGTTGTGTAGGATTCCGGTTCAGGTCCCAGCCGACTTCACTGACACATAATGGCTGGGATGCCGAGATCAGTGCCAATCCTCCCCCTTCAAATAACGATCCCTGCACGGCAGCCGCCCTGGTTGTAGGCAATGTATGTACACCCTCAGTATTCAACAACAAAGGGGCCTATGGGACCGGCATTGGAAGTCCCACCTGTCATCAATTCTTCAGCGGGGATGTCTGGTTTTCCGCAGAGGTCCCGGCTTCAGGACAGCTGAAAGTTGAAACCTTTGCCGGTACCCTCGACTGGGCCGTCATGGTTTTGTATACCGGAGCTGATTGCAACAGCCTGACAGAATTATTCTGCGATGAGACCACATCGACCATGCCCACAAGGATCCTCACCGGCCGCACCCCGGGAGAAACAATTTATATCAGGATCTTCGGTGACCAGGCCAAGAGCGGAACCTTTGGCGTCTGTGCTTCAGACCCATCGTGGCCGATTGAAGGTAATACCGGTCCCGGTGGCGTTGGGAACGATGATGAGAACGACCTCTGGCTGCGTGCGGACAAAGGTGCATTAAACAGTGGCGGAACGGAAGCTTCCCCGGGCCAGTCAGTGCAGACCTGGAATGATCAAAGCGGGAATGAAAACCATGTTTCCCAGGCTACCGGGGGAGACCAGCCTCTGCTGGTCGGTAATGCAATTAATGGCCGGCCCATGCTTACTTTTAATGGCATAAGTCAAAACATGACCGGTGAACTGGGACCCTTATCAGCGCCCATCACCTTGATTACCGTAAACAGGTTTACGGCAGCTGCCACAGATGCCTATGTGATGACCATAGGGGATGCAAATGATAACCAGACCGTCAGTATCAGCCGTGAAACAGATAATAACTATTATGCATTCACCCAGGGTGCCAAGTATTACGGTCCCGCTATAGCCGATAACACCCCTTATATGATTCATGCCAGGCACAATATTGCTGCTGCCTTCCATGAGGTTTTCCTGAATGAAACAGCCTTCGCTGCTGCAGATTATGGGACAAGTGTGATCTCGGACGGATCACTGGTCCTGGGTGCAAACCATACCATTGACACCTATCTTGGAGGAGACATAGCCGAGGCGATTATTTACAATAATATCCTTAATTCAGCTCAAAAGATCATCGTTGAAAACTACCTGGCAGCCAAATATAGCCTCGTCATTCCGACTGATTTATATGCCCATCAGGCTGTTCACAGTTATGATGTGGCCGGGATAGGTCAGGTGGATGCAGGCAACCAGCATACCAATGCCCAGTCCGCCAGGCTCCTGGCAGTCGGTAACCCCACTGATCTTGATGACGGGGAATTTCTCCTTTTCGGGCATGACAATGGAGATATCAGCTCATGGATCACGACTGATCTGCCCAATAATGATCTGAACCTGCTGCGGGTGG
>DAOUVF010000125.1 GCA_030667765.1 Bacteroides sp. | reverse complement strand
CCAATTGAAGAACTGGAGGACTATGTCAGGGATAATAATATAAGTGTGGCCATAATGGCCGTTCCGGATATTGCTGCCCAGCAAACACTGGAGAGACTTAAAGCAGCAAAGATCAAGGGCATATTGAATTTCTCCCCGGTTAAATTCAAGAGTACGGAAGAGATCACGATCAATAATTTCAACATTGAAAATGAACTGGTGAACCTGATCTATTTCGTGAATAAGTTTAATAAAAACGAACAGGAAATTATCAACACCAACCAATAACAGAATAAATATTCTTTTTATGAAAACAAGCATTTCCGACATTATTGACAGATACGGCAATGATCCGTCCCGCCTGATGGATATCCTGCTGGATATACAGGAAGAAATAGGATATATCCCTGAGGAAATCAACCAGAAGATCGCGGACCAGCTTGGAATCTCGAAGGCCGAACTGGTCGAGACCATCAGTTTTTACCATTTTTTCAGCAACAAACCGCTGGGAAAATATCATGTCTACCTGAATAACAGTGTGACCGCCGAGATGATGGGAAGGGAGAAAGTAAAGCAAACCTTTGAAGAGGAAGCAGGTATTAAATTTGGCAATGTGAGCGGTGACGGACTGATCGGGCTGTATGATACCTCTTGTATCGGGATGTGTGACCAGGAGCCTGCAGCCATCATTAACGGGGTAATATTCAAGGACCTGACCCCTTTCCGTATCAAGGAAATGGTGAAATATATGAGACAGGGAATGCCCGTAAACGAAATGTGCAGGCAAAACTACGGTGACGGGAACAACAGCTCTGACCTTGTGCAAGCTGTTGTCAGTAACAATATCCGCTTGAAGGGAACGGTGGTATGGGATCAGTATTCCCCCGGAGAAGGATTGCAAAAAGCGATTGCCATGAAGCCTGCGGAGGTTATTGAAGAGATCAAGAAATCCAACTTAAGGGGCCGGGGCGGGGCCGGTTTTCCAACGGGACTGAAATGGGAATTCTGCACAAAAGCCATGGAAACCGAAAGGTATATATTCTGCAATGCAGATGAAGGAGAGCCGGGGACGTTCAAAGACAGGGTGATCCTGACAGAACTGCCCAGGCTGGTTTTTGAAGGAATGGCCATTGCAGCCTATGCGGTGGGAGCCAAATCAGGTGTTCTTTACATCCGGTATGAATATAAATACCTGCGGAAGCACCTTGAAAATGCCCTGGAGGAACTCCGCAAGGAGAACCTGCTTGGAAAAGACATTGCCGGCAGGAAAGGATTTGATTTTGACATCCGTATCCAGTATGGTGCCGGCGCCTATGTTTGCGGTGAAGAGAGTGCTTTGATAGAGTCGGCAGAAGGCAAGAGGGGGGAGCCGCGGGACAGGCCACCCTTCCCGGTTGATAAAGGATACAAGGAAAAACCTACCATCGTAAACAATGTAGAAACCCTGGCAAAGGTTACCAAGATCATGAAAAAAGGAAGTGAATGGTTCCTTAGCCTGGGCACCAAGGAATCTGCCGGCACAAAGCTGATGAGTATATCGGGGGACTGCCGATATCCGGGGGTTTATGAGATCGAATGGGGACATTCCATCTATGATATTCTGGAAATGGTAGGTGCGGAAGAGGTACAGGCCGTACAGGTCGGCGGACCATCAGGCACGCTGATCGGTCCCAACCAGTTGCCGAGGCACCTTGGTTACGAGGACCTTGGTACCGGTGGTGCACTGATCATATTTCATGAATCCAGGGACTTACTGAAGGAAGTTGTTATGAATTATACGGAATTCTTTATTGAAGAATCCTGTGGTTCATGCTCCACCTGCCGCAACATCCCTGTGTTGTTAAAAGATAAACTCCAAAAGATCCTGGACGGGCACGGAGTGGTTCAGGATATTGATGACCTCCTTGATTGGAGCAAACCACTTAAGATAAGCAGGTGTGGACTGGGCCATACGGCGGCCAATCCCATTGTCACCAGTATCCAGAATTTCAGGCACCTGTATGAGAAACGGGTGTTGAGGGACCGTGAATTTGAAACCGGGTTCAACCTGGCGGATTCTGTCAGGGAATCCTGCGAAGCCGCCGGAAGACCAGCCAATATTTAACCAATAACAATACCAGCATATGTCAGCTAAAATAAATTTCATCATCGACGGTCAGCAGTGCCAGTCAGAAGAAGGCAAATTCCTCGTCGATGCCGCAAAGGACAACGGGGTCTATATCCCGACACTGTGTAATTACGAGGGATTGAAACCCAAGGGTTCCTGCAGGATCTGCACCGTTAAGATCAACGGACGTTTTACGACTGCCTGTACCTCCCCGGTTCACGATGGGATGAATATAGAAAACAATACCGCGGAATTGAATGAAATGCGCAAGCAGATCATCGAACTGCTTTTTGTATCCGGCAATCATTTCTGCCCTGCCTGTGAGAAAAGCGGTGATTGTGAACTGCAGGCCCTGGCCTATCGTTACAAGATGATGGCACCCAGGTTCCCATTTGCATTCCCCCAGAAAGAGATCGATGCCTCCCATCCCAAGATCATCAAGGAGCAGAACAGATGCATACTATGTAAAAGGTGCATACGCGGGATCAAGGATGAAGACGGCAAATCCTATTTTGCCTATCAGTACCGGGGCAAGGATTCACTGGTCGTTGTTGACCGCAAACTGGCCGCCGAGATGACCATGGAAAAAGCACAGGAAGCCATGGACATCTGTCCGGTGGGCTCGATCATCGTCAGGGAAAAGGGCTGGGAGATCCCCATTGGCGAAAGGAAATACGACAATGCCCCCATTGGCAGCGACATTGAAAATAAATAAATAGGAGAACAAATAATGAGCAAAGCGATAGTAGCTACAACATCATTGGCAGGATGCTTCGGATGCCACATGTCAATCCTGGATATCGATGAAAGGATCCTCGACCTGATTCAACTCGTCGAATTCAATAAAAGCCCAATTGATGATATAAAAACATTTACCAAGCAATGTGATATTGGCCTGATAGAGGGCGGTTGCTGTAACAGTGAAAATGTGCACGTACTGAAAGATTTCAGGAAGCACTGCAATATCCTCATCTCCTTAGGCGAATGTGCCATCATGGGTGGACTTCCAGCCATGCGTAACGGGATACCCATAAAGGAATGCCTCCGGGAAGCTTACCTTACAGGGCCCTCCGTAACGGCCAATACAGAGCACATCATTCCGAATGACCCGGAACTGCCCATGTTGCTTGACAAGGTTTATCCCTGCCAGGAGATCGTCAAGATCGATTATTACCTTCCCGGTTGTCCCCCCACGGCTGACCTTATCTGGGAAACCCTGGTGGCCCTGCTCAAGGGAACGGAAATAAACCTGCCTTATGAAGTAATAAAATTTGATTAAATAAATATTTACAATGGGACGTAAAGTAACGATAGAACCGGTTACCCGGGTTGAAGGACACGGCAAGGTAACCATACACCTGGATGACCAGGGACATGTCACACAAACCAGGCTGCATATTGTAGAATTCAGGGGATTTGAAAGATTTGTACAGGGGAGGCCGTACTGGGAAATGCCGGTGCTGGTGCAGCGCCTCTGCGGGATCTGTCCCGTTTCACACCACCTGGCAGCTGCCAAGGCACTGGACGTAATTGTTGGTGCCGGTACGGGTGAGGGACTGACAGCTACAGGGGAAAAGATGCGTCGTTTGATGCATTACGGACAGATATTCCAATCCCATTCCCTGCATTTCTTCCACCTGGCTGCTCCGGATATGGTATTTGGAATCGACGGCGATCCGGCCATCCGGAATGTAATCGGACTGATCCTTACCAACAAGGAACTGGCCGTTCAGGGAGTGATGATGCGAAAATTCGGACAGGAGATCATCAGGGCTACTGCAGGCAAGAAGATCCATGGAACTGGTGCCATTCCCGGAGGGATAAACAAACATCTCTCGGAAGCTGAAAGGGATGAATTCCTGAAAGGTGCTGACCCCTTGAATGTAGATAAGATGATAGAATGGTCCCAGGCAGCTGTGGATTGGTTCAAGGATTACCATAAGGCGAACAGGGACTTCATCGACAATTATGCAGTCTTCCCGTCCAACCACCTCAGCCTGGTGCGCAAGGACGGTGCCATGGACCTTTATCATGGTGTGCTGCGTGCCGTGGACTCAGAAGGGAAAAAGATCCTTCATGACGTGGATTACCAGAACTACCTTGATTATATTGATGAGGAAGTCCGCTCCTGGAGCTATATGAAATTCCCCTACCTGAAGGAGTATGGCAAGCAGGATGGATGGTATACTGTGGGACCGCTGGCCAGGCTGAATACGGCAGATTTCATTCCTACCCCACTGGCACAGAAGGAATTCGAGATCTACAAGGCGTATACCAACGGCAAGCCTAACAACATGTCCATGCATATGCACTGGGCGCGCCTGATCGAAATACTGCATTCTGCCGAAATGATGAAGGAATTGCTGAATGACCCGGATATTATTTCCGGTGAATTGGTTATCAAGGGACAGAAGGTGAATGAAGGTGTGGGGGTATTAGAAGCTCCCCGCGGAACCCTCTTCCACCATTATGAGATCAATGGCAAGGACCAGATCGCCATGGCTAACCTGATCGTTTCGACAACCAATAACAACCAGCCCATGAACAACGCTGTAGAGCAGGTTGCCAAACATTGGATGTCAGGTCAGACAGAGATCACCGAACCCATGATGAACGCGGTAGAGGTAAGCATCAGGGCATATGATCCATGCCTGAGTTGTGCCACACATGCATTCGGACAGATGCCGCTGGAGATTTCGCTCTACAATGCGAATAATGAATTGATCGACTTTAAGAGGAAATAGTCTTGCCTGCAAAAAAACGGATACTTATTTATGCATTCGGGAACCCGGGCCGACAGGATGACGGCCTGGGCAACCGCCTTGTAGAGGAACTGGAACCCTGGCTCAGGGAAAAAGGCTTTGACCAGGTAACAACGGAAAGCAATTACCAGCTTAATATAGAGGATGCAGACAACATCAAGGACAAGGATATTGTAGTATTCGTTGATGCCTCCATAGAAGATATCGATGATTTCCACCTGGGACTTGTGGAACCCTCAGCAGGCAGGTCGGAATTCACCATGCATGCCGCCTCCCCGGCATATATCCTGGCACTGTGCATCAAACTCTACCGGAAACACCCTGAAACCTACATGCTCCAGATCAGGGGCTATGAATGGGAGTTCCTGGAAAAGATTTCATCAAGGGCCGAACAAAACCTCTCCCTGGCCCTGGATTTCATCAAAGAAAGGATCACACAGGAAGACTTCGGGGCAAATCTTTCTGAAGAATAAGACTTTTACGTCTTTTTTTCTCCAGCCTATTGAAAATTAACTGAATTTTGCCGTAATTTGCACTCTTTTAAAGACTGCCCTGAATATTACAGATAGCATTGAAAATGGCGATCGTAAAAACAAAGAACAGCATCGTACGGGTCCTGAAAACCCGTCATTTAACAAACTCGACCTATGTGATCAGGACTAAACGCGATGGATTGGAGTTTGAAGCGGGACAGTATATATCACTCGGATTACCGGGAAATGCGGAGAAAAGAGAGTATTCCATTTACAGCGGTACTGAAGAAGATTATATTGAAGTCCTTGTCAAGGAAATAGATGAAGGCATTGTCTCAAAACAACTGAAGCAGTTGCAGCCTGGTGCCCATGCTGAAATGGACGGACCTTTCGGCTTTTTCACCCTGGATGAGGCAAGCAGATCCGGGAAGGAACTGGTATTCATTGCCAGTGGCACAGGGATTGCCCCTTTTCACAGTTTTATCAAGAGTTACAGGGGACTGAACTACAAGCTTGTTCATGGTGTAAAGTATGGCGATGAGGCCTATGAGTTTGAAACCTATAGCCCTGGCAGTTATATCCTATGTACTTCACGTGACAACCAGGGAGATTACCATGGCCGTGTGACAGACTTCTTAATGGCACAACCTGTCAAAACCGGGGCAGATTATTACCTCTGCGGTAACAGCCAGATGATCCATGATGTATATGACCTCCTTAAAGATCAGCAGGTTGGTACGGACAGTATCCATGCAGAGGTGTATTTTTAATCTTTAGCCTATGAGATATCACCTGGTCACCCTGGGATGCCAGATGAATAAATCTGACAGTGAGCGGACCCGCACGGTCATCGAGCGGATGGGATTCATCTGGACTGACAGGGAGGATGAGGCCAATTTGCTGGGTGTCCTGGCATGTTCGGTCAGACAAAAATCCATAGACAAGGTATATTCCAGGATCAGCAAATGGAACCGGTGGAAAAAAGACAGGAACCTGATCACTTTTGTGTCCGGTTGTATGCTCCCTGCAGACAAAGAGAAATTCCTGAAGCTGTTTGACCTGGTATTTACCGTGGACGAACTGCCTGAATTTGATGCCATGGTCCGGCAATACGGCATAGTAACTCCTGCATCCCTCTCCTCCCCTGCCGAAACATCACAGGTCACGGACCAGACATGGGCACTCAAGCCAGAAAAGGATCCAGCCGAAATCAGGCAGTTCTGGAAAGTCAGGCCTCAATACTCATCCAGCTTTGAAGCATTTATTCCCATTCAGAACGGCTGTGATAAATTCTGTACCTTCTGTGCAGTTCCATACACCCGTGGCCGTGAAGTTTCCAGGTCCTCTGATGAGATACTGAAGGAACTCCGCGAACTGGTGGATAAAGGATATAAATCCATCACCCTGCTCGGGCAGAATGTAAACTCTTATGGACTGGATAAGCGAGGGGATGAAATATCCTTCCCCACCCTGCTTGAAAAGATAGGTGAATTCGGTGAACGATCAGGAAAGGAATTCTGGGTTTATTTTACCTCACCGCATCCGCGGGATATGTCTGCCGATGTCATAGATGTCATGGCCCGATATGGCTGCCTGGCCAAGCAGGTACACCTGCCGGTGCAATCAGGGGATGACAAGGTGCTGATCAGGATGAACAGGAACCACAATATGGACAGGTACCGGAATATCATACACACCATCCGTGAGAAACTGCCTGATGCAACCATATTCACAGATGTCATCGTAGGATTTACCGGGGAGACAGACCAGCAATTCGAGAATACCAGGAAGATCATGGAGGAATTCAGGTTTAATATGGCCTACATCGCCATGTATTCTCCTCGGCCTGGGGCCACCAGCAGCAGGTGGGAAGACGATATACCACGGGATGTCAAAAAAGAGCGGCTTCAGGTCCTGACCGATGAACTGATAAAATACAACCGCATTTACAACACCAGCCTGATCGGCCGGAAATTACACGTCCTTGTCACGGGCCATGATAGAAAAGAGGGGTACCTGAGAGGGTTGACCGAAGGAAAACTGATCGTACGGTTCCCTGCTGATGACCAATCCCTGATCGGCCGGTTCACTGATCTTCAGATAAATTCAGCTGCAGACTTTTCGCTCGAAGGCGAAAAGCTGTCCATAATCGAAGAATTAAATGAATCATGAGCAGGAAGATCGCATTTAAAACCCTCGGATGCAGGCTGAACCAGTTTGAAACAGACTCCCTGGCATCAGAATTCCATAATGCGGGATACAGGCTTGTTGATTTTGATGATGATGCCGATGTATATATTGTAAACACCTGCACGGTCACCAACCAGAGTGACAAGAAATCCAGGAACCTTATCAACCATGTCAGCCGTAAACCCGGAGATTCGCTTGTTGTGGTTACAGGCTGCATGGTCAACAACCAGAAGGAGGCCCTGGAAAACCGGGATGCCAGTACTTATTTCGTTGAGAATAACAGAAAAACCTCCATCTTCCCCAT
>DAOUVF010000084.1 GCA_030667765.1 Bacteroides sp. | reverse complement strand
ATTACTCAGCAGACTGTAAAAAGTGGTCCGGATGCATTAATTCAAGTGATTTTTATCGGGATATCGGATGCTGGCAATACCCTGCCGATGATTGCCGCCTCTGTGGCTCCGCCCTTCCTGATCTCGTCCAAAAGGTTTCCTGCTGTATCATGAGGCGAGGATATCAGTAATCCACCACTGGTCTGTGCATCAGCCAGGATGTTTTTGGTACTTTCTGCTGTTCCATCCTTCCATTGGAGGTAAGGCTCCGTATAAGCCAGGTTTTGAAGTGTGCCGCCAGGTACAGTTCCAGCCTGGAAGTATTCCCTTACTCCCTTGATCAAAGGAACCTTATCGGCCATTAGTTCTGCACTAACTCTACTGGCCCGTACCATTTCGAGCATGTGGCCCAGGAGTCCAAATCCCGTGATGTCGGTACATGCATTTACCTTGTATAGTGGGAGGATATTTGACAGGATATTATTGAGGCCTGTCATCACCCCCACCAGCTCATGGTAATGATCATCGGCCAGTATCCCTCTCTTCAGGGCAGTGGTCATGATGCCTGTTCCAATGGGTTTGGTCAGGATGAGTGCATCACCTGGCTGTGAGCAAGAATTCTGCAGGATCCTTTCAGGGTGGCATTTCCCGTTCACAACCATACCAAACTTGAGTTCGTTATCCTCGATGGTATGCCCCCCCAGTACATGTATTCCTGCCTTTTCTGCAATGGATAAGGCACCCTGGAGGATCTCATCGAGTACTGCCAGGGCCAGCCTTTTGACAGGAAAAGCCACTATATTGAGCCCGAAGAGGGGAGTGGCTCCCATTGCATAAATATCACTCAGGGCATTTGCCGCAGCTATGGCACCAAATGTGAAGGGATCATCCACGACGGGTGTAAAAAAATCTACGCTTTGGACCCATGCCGTGTCCTTATCCATTTTCCATACCGTGGCGTCATCTGAGTTCCTGGCATCTACGAGGATATCAGGGTGATCAGACAGGGGGATCTTATGGAGGATCTTTTCCAGGTCCTGTGGCCTCATTTTGCAGGCACAACCCAATCCATGAGTGAATTGGGTCAATTTTACATGAGTGGCATCGCTGCTGGCCGTGGAATTGGACCCGGACATCAATGGTGCAGCGGTATCAATGATCATCCTGGAAGCGGAACTGATCTCTTCCTTCGTTGTATTTTTGCCGGTTGAGAATCTTATGGTTCCAATGGACTGTTCCCCGGTTAATCCAATGGCATCCAGCACATGGGAGATGTCAGTACTTTCAGCATGACAGGCTGCCCCGGCCGAAGCGGCAACACCCTCCAGACCTGAAAGGATCAATTGTGCATCCACACCGGGGAAACTGAGGCTGAGGGTATTTGGCAGGCAGTTCTCAGGATCACCGTTCCACTGTACTTCCGGAATGGATTGACGGATAAAATCAAAAAGGGCATCTCTTGTCATCTGCATGGTCTGACGGTTGATCTCCAGATCCCTTTTCGCAATTTCACATGCTTTTCCCAGTCCGGTGACCTGTGGTACATTTTCTGTTCCCGCCCTTCGATTCTGTTCGTGATCTGCCCCGTGGATTATTTTTTCAATGGTCAGCCCGCTCCTGATATACAATGCCCCAATACCTTTGGGACCGTAGATCTTATGTCCGGCAAGGGATAGGAGGTCTACCCCAAGCTGTTGAACATCAACGGGGATCTTTCCGGCACTCTGGGCTGCATCAGTATGGAAAGGAATTTTATGTTTCCTCGCCAGCTGGCTGATCTCAGGTACCGGCTGGATAGATCCGATTTCGTTATTGGCATGCATTACGGTGATCAGTATGGTATCTTTCCGGATGGCGGATTCGAGCTCATCCAGATTGATGATACCCCTGGAGTCAACATTAATATATGAGATATCGTACCCCTTTTGCTGAAGGTATTTACAAACCTCGAGGGTGGCCGGATGTTCAATGGTTGAGGTAATAATATGATTGCCACTGCGGGCACTGGCATATGCGATCCCTTTGATGGCATGGTTATTTGATTCCGTCCCGCCACTGGTAAAGACAATCTCTTCAGGCAGGGAATTGAGCAGGCCGGCAACCTGCTCCCTGGCTTTTTCCACCAGTTTTCTGGCTTCGATCCCGGGCAAATGAGAAGAAGATGGATTTCCGAATAAATGATATAATGCAGGTTTCATCGATTCAACAACCGATGGGTCCAGAGGGGTCGTTGCATTATAATCCAGGTAGATGGTCTGCATCTAGAAATTAAGCATTTTATCTGTCATCAAGGTCTCAAGTTCAGGATCAAGTTCATCGCTCCAGCCTATAAGATACTTAGTATAATCGCTTAATTCAAGTTTATTGATAGCTTTTCCATACGGATCCTGCATGATATCGTTTGGATACATCTCAGTCAGTATGCTGATTTTGCGTTCCTGCCTCCGGTAGACAGACTCATGCATATCTGCAGCGCCATATAGATGCAGGAAATTATGGACAAGCTCTGCAGCGTATTTGTAACTTACGATGGCAAATTCCACATCTTCGGTATCGAAGATATTCACCGGAGTGGATATATCTGATTTGAAATAATTATTCACCAGGTAGAACATTGCTACGCTTTCCACCTTGTTTTCATCCCTTAAAAATGCGACCAGTCTTTCTTTATTTTTAGGAGGTTTGATCTCAGGTATACCATCTTTTTTATGAAGTGTCACGGAAGCTCCTGCAATTTTCGATACAGCATCAGACCAGCGGTTTAAATTTTCCTTTGCTTTTCTCATATTCGGACTGGTAACAGATTCCTGTACAGTAGCTTCTGGCAGGTTCCTGATAATGGTAGTGAATTCCGGGCCAATATAAAAATCTGCTTTTATATTCAGTGGGATTTTATTGCTTCTGGCCTTGGTATGCAACCAGGTGATGGCTGCCCTGACAGAATCGATGGTTGATTGAATATCAAACTCCGTCCATGGTGCGGTGTATTTGCTGTCAATGAATATAAAATACAGCAATACATCTCCCCTCAGGTCTTTACACACATTTTTGTTCCGCGCTTCTCTGTAATCCATCCGCTTCGCTTTATGAGAAGCGGGGATCATCATAATCAGCAACAATCCAAGATAAAGTAAAATTCTTTTCATGTACAGGTTTATTGTCGGCAATAGTTTTTAAACGACAAAAACCGTTTTAAGTTATATTATCCCGGGCTTTATTTTGATAGTAACTGCAAACCTCCTGCAGTCCACAAGCAGTACATTTCGGTTTCCTTGCCTGACAGACATATCTTCCGTGCAGGATAAGCCAGTGGTGGGCGTGAGGGATCAATTCACCAGGGAAGACTTCATATAATTGATTCTCAGCCTGCAATGGGGTTTTAGCTCCCCGGGTCAATCCTATTCTTGCCGATACTCTGAAGACATGGGTATCCACCGCCATAACAGGCATTTTATGAATAACAGCAGCAATCACATTGGCAGATTTCCGGCCGATACCCGGTAATTTTTGAAGGCTGTCAACATCTTTCGGAATTTGATTCTTAAATTCATCAACCAGCACCCTTGCCATGCCCAGCAGGTGCTTGGCTTTGTTGTTGGGGTATGAGCAACTTTTGATCATTTCGAAGACCTCTTCCTGTTTTGCAGAAGCCAATTGTTCCGGTTCCGGAAATTTTCTGAAGAATTCAGGAGTGATAAGGTTGACACGTTTGTCGGTACACTGTGCCGAAAGGATCACGGCTACGATCAGTTCATAGGGACGCTCATAGGTGAGTTCCGTTTCGGGCTCTGGCATGTTTTCCTGAAAGTAGGTGATAACCGTCCTGATCTTTTCCTCCCTGCCCGTATTTTCCCCTGAAATTTGCATTTTTTAAAAAGAATAATTACGTTTATAGCCTGTATTGGGACAATGAAAAGGAATTTTGAATATAACTATTTTTATTTCAACTGACACTTCGGGGCATTTGAATGAGTAGTTAATTCAAAAGTCCCGGCACACGGGGCTTTTTTTATTGTCTGAAACGGAGGATACATGAACGCTGGTTTGTTTGCATATTTTTATTTCTTTTTTTTCTGGGTACACGCCGGACCGGGTTCATTATGATATAAAATTTATAATTAATCAGAATCCCGGTCAGAAAGGACCGGGATTTTTTTTATTGATATGGTAAAAAGAATAGTCATCCAGGGAGGGTATGGCGCATTTCATGAGATCGCAGCCCTGCAGTATTTTGAAAGTGAAGAGGTAGAAATCATGCCCAGGGATACTTTCAAGGATCTTATGGCGGCCCTCAGGAAAGACAAGGCGGATTACGGGATCATGGCCATTGAAAATTCCCTGGCGGGAAGCATTCTTCCCAATTACAGCCTGTTGAGAGAATCTCCCATGAAGATCATCGGGGAGATCTATCTGCGCATAAAGCAGAACCTGGTAGCGATGCCGGGCCAGACCATCAAGGATATCAGGGAAGTCCTTTCGCATCCCATGGCCATTCTCCAATGCCAGGTTTTCTTTGACCAGTATGCAGATATAAAATTGATAGAAAGCATGGATACAGCACTGAGTGCCAAAGAGATCAGGGATAAGGAACTGAAGGGGACCGGAGCGATTGCTTCCAGGCTGGCGGCAGAGAAATATAACCTGGAGATCATTGCTGCAAGCATTGAAACAAATAAGAAGAACTACACAAGGTTCCTGATCCTGGGCAATGGTAAGGATAGTGTGCCGGTAGGCGAGGTTAATAAATCATCCATCCATTTTGCCCTGTCTCACAAGATCGGGAGCCTGTCCAAAATCCTGTCGATATTGTCATTTTACGATATCAATCTGTCCAAGATTCAATCCATGCCCATTATGGGAATGGATTGGGAATACCAGTTCTACATTGATGTTGAATTCAGTGATTACGAGCTGTATATGCAATCCTTTGAGGCCATACGGCCTTTTACCAGTGACCTGGGCATCCTGGGTGAATATAAAAGGGGAAAATCAATATTAAAAATATAATCAAATTGCCATGGAATTAAAACTTGAGTTGAAACCAATATCAGATCAGGCAAATATCTGTGAACGGCCGATCATCATTGCAGGTCCATGCAGTGCTGAGTCGGAAGAACAAGTATTACAGACTGCCAGGGAATTATCGGGTATGGGCGTAAATATATTCCGTGCAGGAATTTGGAAGCCGCGCACCAGGCCGAATGCCTTCGAGGGAGTCGGATCAACGGGATTGCCCTGGTTGAAGAAGGTAAAGGAGGAGACCGGCATGCTTATTGCCATTGAGGTAGCCAATGTCAAACATGTATATGAGGCATTGAAATACGGGATTGATATCCTGTGGATAGGTGCCCGTACCACTGCCAATCCATTTGCGGTCCAGGAAATTGCCGATACCCTCAAGGGCGTGGATGTTCCCATCCTGGTAAAGAACCCGGTCAACCCGGATGTGGAATTATGGATAGGTGCCATTGAAAGGATCTACCAGGCAGGGATAACAAGGATCGCTGCCATTCACAGGGGGTTCTCCGTCTTCGCACAGACTGATTTCAGAAATCATCCCCACTGGCAGATACCGATTGAACTCAAGCGCAGGATACCCAATCTCCCGGTGATTACCGATCCCAGTCATATCTGCGGCAACAGGGAAAAGCTGTATGAGATCTCCCAGGAGGCACTGGATCTGAATTTCGACGGGGTCATCATTGAATCTCATCCCGATCCGGACAATGCCTGGAGTGATCCGAAACAACAGTTAACGCCGGCAGATCTGAAGGAGCTGCTGGATAGACTGGTCCTCAGGGACCCGCATGTGGACAACGGATTATTACTGACAATTGAGGAATTGAGGACCGAGATTGATGAGCTTGATGATCAAATAATTGATATCTTTGAGCGCAGGATGCAGATCGCTGATCAGATTGGCCATTATAAGAAAGCTCATAACGTAGCCATTCTTCAGTCCAAGCGTTGGGATACCATCATCAATATGCGACTTACCATGGGAGAAGAGAAAGGCCTCAGCAATGAGTTCATTACCCGCGTATTCAGGTCCATCCACCAGGAATCCATCAACCACCAGGCACGCATTATGAACCCTGATCCGGAAGAGCAGGACCAATGAAAGAAATCCGACTAAATACCACGGATAGTTCCTGCCGCATTCTCGTCGGGGAGTCCTTCAAAAATGTCGGTGATTACCTTCCCGGGAAGAAGCTGGTGATCATCACCGATGAGAATGTTTACCAGCATTATGGTGCCTTTTTTCCGGATGCTTTGCTGATCACCATCAAACCTGGTGAATCATCCAAAACACTCAGCATCGCTTCGGAGATCTATGGGCAGCTCATAGCGAATGAAATAGACCGGAAATCCTTCATCCTGGGAGTGGGAGGAGGGATTGTCTGTGATTTGGCTGGTTATATTGCTTCTACCTTTCTCAGGGGACTGTCTTTTGGTTTTGTTTCAACCACCCTGCTTTCCCAGGTGGATGCCAGCATAGGCGGGAAAAATGGTGTGAATTATGAAGGCTATAAGAACATGGTGGGGGTGATCAGGCAGCCTGAATTTGTGATCTGCGACCCTGATATGCTATCTACGCTTCCAAAGAAGGAATACTACATGGGATTTGCGGAGGTTATTAAGTGTGCTGCCATCTTGAATGCAGACCTTTTTGATTTGCTGGAAAAAGATCATAAGAAAGCCCTGGACGGGGAAGAGGGAACCCTGGAAGAAATTATCAGCATCTGTGTGGATGCCAAATGCAGGATAGTGGAAGCGGATGAGAAGGAGTCCGGCGAACGCAAAAAATTGAATTTTGGGCATACCTTTGCCCATGCCTTTGAAAAGAACACCGGAATTCCACATGGAGAGGCAGTAAGTATCGGGATGGTGCTGGCTGCCGGTATATCCGAGAAACTTGGCTTAATCAGCCGACAGGATGTGGACAGGCTGCGGGATTTGATTAATAAATACCATCTCCCGGTAAATTATCCGCATGGATTTGATGATGTTTTCGAAGTAATGAAGCGGGATAAGAAACGTGATGGTGATTCCATCGGCCTTATCCTGCTTGACAGGATTGGCGAAGCTGTGATACGAAATATTGAACTGGCAACCCTGAAAAACTGGATAGATGATTTGCATACCCCTGGGGGGGATAGGATTTGAGGAATGTATGTCTATGGCCCGGAAGGAAGCCTTCGTAGAATTCCGTTTCGATCTGCTGATGCTGAGCCTGGAACAGGTAAAGGAGGTGGTAAATGCCGCCAATTCTTGCATTGCCACCTGCAGGCCGGGAAAAATGGATGAGGCTGATCGACAGGATATCCTTAAAACGGCCATACTATCAGGTGCGGATTATGTGGACATAGAAGTGGAATCTGACAAGGCATTTATTAATGAAATCATCCTGTCCGCCAGGACCCATGATACAGCCATTATCATTTCCTATCATAATTTCGAAGGGACACCGGCCATGCCTGAACTGGAGCAAATAGTGAGTGATTGCAGGAAAGCGGGTGCAGATGTGGTTAAGATCGCCTGCCAGGTAAATCATACAGGGGACCTGCAGAACCTGTTTAAATTATACAACAGGGACCTGCGTATGGTCATCATAGGCATGGGTAAGCAGGGCATCATTTCAAGGATAGCAGCACCCATACTGGGAGCTGAATTTACTTTTGCTGCGCCGGAAGTGGGAAAGGAAACGGCACCCGGACAGATCAGTAAGGATAAACTGCTTTCCATAATCAGACAAATACAGGAATAAATATTTTAGATTTTAAATCATGAATAGTTTTGGCCGTATATTCCGCATCAGCATCCTGGGTGAATCACATGGACCTGTTGTTGGTGTTGTCATCGACGGTTGTCCTGCCGGGATCCCTCTTGCACCAGGTGATTTTGAATATGACCTTGGCCGGAGGAAGAGCGGGGCAAAAGGGACCACGCCCAGGAGAGAGGAAGACCTGCCCAACCTGGTCAGTGGCCTGTTCAACGGGTTCACCACAGGTGCACCCATTACGGTTCTTTTTGAAAACCGGAATGTACGCTCATCCGATTATTCCAGGATGCGTGACCTGCCGCGTCCGGGCCATGCTGATTTTGTCGCGTCCCGGAAATTTGGAGGATTTCAGGATTTCAGGGGGGGAGGCCATTTTTCGGGCCGGCTTACCCTTGCCCTCGTAGCTGCGGGAGTAGTGGCTAAAAAGCTGTTGGGAGGGATGACCATTGCTGCAAACCTGCTTGAAGCCGGAGGCATGAAGAATATTGAAAAAGCGGTGGAAAAGGCCATTGAATCGGATGATTCGATCGGAGGCATTATTGAATGCAGTGTAAAGCAGGTGCCTGTGGGACTGGGAGAACCTTTTTTCGATTCCATGGAATCGCATCTCAGCCATATCGTATTTGCCATACCCGCCATTAAAGGCATTGAATTCGGATCGGGGTTTGCCGCCAGCACCATGAAGGGTTCGGAACATAATGACAATATACTGGATGCCTCCGGGAAAACGGAAACAAATCATGCTGGAGGGATTAATGGGGGTATATCCAATGGAAATGACCTGGTATTCAGGGTGGTTGTAAAACCCACTTCAAGTACCTCACAGGTCCAGCACACCATGAATATGAAATCAGGCAGGGTGGAGGAACTGGAAATTAAGGGGCGACATGACAAATGCATCGCATTGAGGGTTCCTCCGGTTCTTGAGGCTGCAACAGCCATTGTCCTGGCGGATTTTATGCTCATGGAACAAAAGATCAGTAGGATTAATAAAGTGTAATGTTTTTTACCGATGAAGAAAATTGTTGTATTGGGAGCCGGGAAGATGGGATCATGGCTGGTAGACTCCCTCTGTCTTGATTATGAGGTGGGCGTAGTCGACCAGGATAAGACCAGGCTGAAGTACTTCTTTAACTCGCACCGGTTTCTCAACTTCGAGGAGATCAGGGGTTTTCAACCTGACCTGCTGATCAATGCAGTAAGTCTTCATAATACCATCAGGGTTTTCAGGGAAATTGATCCTTTCCTGCCTGAGGATTGTATCATTGCAGACATCACCTCTGTAAAAAACGGACTAAAGCAGTACTACAGTGAATGCGGCCGCAGGTTCGTTTCCACACACCCGATGTTCGGTCCCACTTTTGCCAACATCAAAGACCTGAGTAACGAAAATGCCATCATCATTAAAGAATCCGACCAGGAGGGCATTGATTTTTTCAGGAGTTTTTACAGCAGCCTGAAACT
>DAOUVF010000460.1 GCA_030667765.1 Bacteroides sp. | reverse complement strand
TGTCCACTGTCAGATCGCTCTATAGTGCAGACCGGCAATCACTTCAGCAGGTACTGGAAGGCTATCCTCCTGCCCTGCGGGAAAACCTTAGCCATGAATTCATTTCAAGGATATTAGAGATCCGGGGTAACTCTGCCCGGGAATCCACATTCATAAACCGGTTTTACCGGTGGTTCAATATGTTCCGCACCCTGAAATACATTAATTATGCCCACCAGCATCATTATTCGCGGATGCCTGTACTTAACGCAGCAAGGGAATTTTTATCAGGGACAGGTCCTGGATTTCAGCCTGCTGGTAACGCTAAGGAATTACTGCTGTACTTAAGAGAGATCCAGAAAGGGAAGTAAAGGGGCTTTACTCTTCCTCCACAATTACAAAAACATCCTCATTCTCCTTCTTCATGAAGTATTGTTCACGGGCGAATTTCTCAAGGTTATCCCGGTCCGTTTTTAATTCGTTCAGCCGCCTGGAATCTTCTTCAATTCTCTCCAGGTAATATTGCTTTTCTTCTTCCATCCCGTGCAGTGTACGGAGGTACTTGACCCTGTCAATCAGGCTGTTGTTGTCGAAAATCAGGAGCCAGACCAGAAAAATCAGGACAGCCATCAGGTATTTATTCCTGAGGCCCCTCATGATGATGGAATCCCGCCTTAATAATTGCCACTTCATGCGGCTAAATTAGGCAATAAATCATGAAACAATAAGGCTTTTTTTCAACACGCCCTATTCCTGCATGAAAGGATACCTGTAGTCAACCGGTGGCAGGAAGCTTTCCTTGATCGTCCTGGGGGATACCCAGCGAAGCAGGTTCAGATAAGATCCCGCCTTGTCATTGGTCCCCGATGCCCTCGCCCCGCCAAAAGGTTGTTGTCCGACTACAGCACCGGTAGGCTTGTCATTGATATAGAAATTTCCGGCTGCATTTACAAGTCTTTTCATGGTAGATTGAATCACCTGCCTGTCAGCGGCAAAAATGGCACCCGTCAAACCGTATGGTGAAGTTTCATCCAGCAGGTCAAGGGTTTTCTCATAGTTTACATCCTTATACACATAAATGGTAAGTACCGGACCAAACAGCTCCTCTACCATGGTGATATATTTGGGATCTTTGGCCTGGATAACGGTTGGCTCGATATAGTATCCCTCGGATTTATCACATTTGCCCCCGATGATCACATCCGCATCCTTATCTTCCTTTGCCCTTTCGATGAAACCTTCGAGCAAATCGAAAGATGCTTCATCAATGACCGCACACATGAAATTAGTGAAATCCTCAGGAGCCCCCATTTTGATAGAACCAAGATCGGCTTCGAGTCCCGCTTTAACATCTCCCCACAAGCTTTCGGGGATATATGCACGGGAAGCTGCAGAACATTTTTGTCCCTGGTACTCAAAGGCACCCCTCGTTAATGCAGTAACCACCTGCTCTGCATTGGCAGATGGATGGACCATGACAAAATCCTTACCTCCCGTCTCCCCAACAAGCCTCGGGTATGTTTTGTATTTGTCGATATTATTTCCAACAGTTTTCCACATACCATTAAATACCCCTGTGGAGCCGGTGAAATGGATCCCGGCAAAATCCGGATGGTTCAATACAATATCCCCGATCACCGGTCCGGATGCAAACACCAGGTTGATCACGCCATCGGGCACTCCCGCCTCGCGGAATACCTCCATCAATACCGAGGCGGAATAAACCTGTGTTTTCGATGCTTTCCATACTACGACATTACCCATCATGGCCGGTGCCGTAGGCAGATTACCGGCAATGGACGTGAAATTAAAGGGTGTAAGGGCAAAAACAAACCCTTCCAGGGGACGTTGTTCTATCCTGTTCCAGACATGTTCAGACGATTCGGGCTGCTTGTTATAGATCTCTTCCATGTACTGGACATTGAAACGCAGGAAGTCAATTGTCTCACAGGCCGCATCTATTTCTGCCTGGTGAACCGTTTTGGACTGGCCTATCATGGTCGCTGCATTTATCTTTGCACGGTAGGGTCCGGCCAGTAAACTGGCAGCCTTGAGGAATATGGAAGCACGCTCCTTCCAGCACATGTTGGCCCATGACTCCCGGGCAGAGAGCGCTGCTCCAATGGCCATATTCACATGTTCGGCAGATCCCTGGTGGTATTCACCAATTTTATGACTGATCTTATGAGGGGGATAAATAGGCAGGATTTTGTCCGATGTTACTTCCTTTCCCCCGATGAACATAGGTATCTCTTTGACATTGAAATAGATCTCATACAATGCCTTTTCCAGGTCCACACGTTCGGGTGAATCCGGCAGGTAGTCTTTTACCGGTTCATTCACTGCCCTGGGTACAAATACAGTATTTTCTGACATGATATTAAAGAGTTATTTAAGCTGATAAATATCTTAGCTAAAATAATGGATAATTAGAAAATCAGATATGATAAAAAGCAGGTTTGGATCATGTCTGATAACAGTTATCCGTTAAAAAATCCTTAAATTTTTAATATCTATTTTTATTTAGTCTAAATAATCATATATTTGTGTCAAGAAAATAAAACATACTAAAATGGCATTCAAATTACCTGATTTAAGTTACGATTATAACGGCCTGGAACCTTATATCGACGCCCGTACCATGGAGATTCACCACAGCAAGCACCATGGCGGTTACACCAGCAAATTAAACACAGCGATTGAAGGCAGTGCACTGGCAGACCAGAGCATCGAGGAGATCCTGTCAGGGGCTGGCTC
>DAOUVF010000322.1 GCA_030667765.1 Bacteroides sp. | reverse complement strand
ATAATATCCCCAGGTACGGTCCCAAAGGCCATCTTTCTGTCTTCCCTGTCCATGAAATGTACCGTTCCCTGAAGGGCCTGCCCATGCGCCTTACGGCTACCGACGGGGACTGGCTTTTAGCAAGTGACCTGCAAATGAAACGCATTTTTGAAGGATCGGGGTTTGATCCCTTCGAATTCCACATGGCCGGTTTCCCCGACCATTGGTCCGCCGACACAGACCTGCAACTCGATTTCCACATGGACCAATTCGGGAAGAGGTATGAAAGGCCGGTGGACTGGAACCATATTTGTCCGTCGTTCAAAACATTCGGCCAGTGGGGATATGAATTCAGGGTTGAGCGATCCTTTCCTGCATTAACCATCCTGGAAAATGTATCCAGGAGCCACATGAGGGTATTGTCCCGAAAGTTCATCCCGGATGGACCGGTTATCTTGGACGAGACCATCCATATTGCAACTGACTCATTATATACTCCTTTATCGACCTATGACCTGCTTATTTACAACCTGGCAAAAGATGAGTTCAGTGCAAAGCAGGTTAGATCATCCACGGAAGGCAGGCTTGAATTCAGCCTCCCGGGTGGAGGGAATATTGTGGGGATACATGGGGAAGACAGGGGACCGGATCCGGACTTAAGGGTGGTTGATATCCTGAACAGGGATTATATCTATGTGGAACAGGGCAGGGAGAATTCCCTCCACCTCAGATTGGTGAATATTGGTAACAGCGATGCCCTGCATATTGCCATCAGGGCTTTCAGCAGCTATCCCTATATTAACTTTACCGGGGACGAGATCAATATCCCCGGCCTGGAATCCGGCAGGTCCGTCCGGATGGATCAGGCTTTCAAATTCAGCTTCAACCGGCATGACAAAGAACATCTGGCAGGGAACATCCGGCTTGAAATCAAAATCAATGGGGTAATCATCGATACGCAAAAGATCGTATTCTTTGCCACACCTGAATCACCTTACTTAGATGATGACGCTGTGATCGTGCTGGATGGCCGTACAGAGAAAAAGGTCCGGGTCTTCAACCAGCAAATCAATAAGGTTGAGAAAATGAACCTGTCAGGAGGATCCGGTAACGGTAACGGGATCCCGGAGAGGGGGGAGGAAATACTTGTGTATATCCGGCTTAAACAGGGATTTGCCCCTAAGGATAAAAACAGCTTTCATAAGACATACCTGGTTGGTGACGGGAAGGACCCGCATGTAAGTGTAAACCGCCTGAAATATGAAATCAGGATCGGCCAGGCTTCCGCCACCAGTATTCTGTCTTATGTATCTTTCTCAGATAATATGCCTGCGGGACATGAACCGGACCTGTGGTTCAGGGTCGAAAGCCTGTACAACGACCATGATGTTGCAGCAGCAAGGAGACCTACCTATGAATTCAGTTATGAATACAGGAGGGTGAAATTTAAAACTGAATGAATCACCTTTTGGGTTATCAAAGAGATTAAGGATAGCTACGCTGAACTTTTTCCAGGAAAAGTATCTCTGCATAAAATTGCCAGTCGAATGATACGGACTGGTTTGCCAGGTGCCTGTGGTGGTCCTGGTCCAGTATGTAATTCGCAGGTTTTGTCAGGATCCTGATTTCCCCGTAAACCTGCTCAAACTTCTGCCTCAGGGAGCTGAATTCTCCCTCTAAATTCCTGAGCTTATCAAGGGCCGCCTTTTCTTCCTGCTCGTTCTGTGACGCATCAAGGGCTTTAAGAGACAGGAGGGAATGGGGGACAAACACGGCCAGCTCGTTTACCTGCTCATAAACCTCAAGCGTATAAATGTTCCGGCTGGCAAGTGATCTCATGTCATTGATCTTTGCAGCAATGCTTTCATAGTTATTCATGGCAACAACTGCTTTCTCCAGGCGATCTGCGTATTTGATGCTCCATTCCCCTTTATTGTCCAGATCCGGGAGATCGATGACAGCTTCATTCATTGGATCATCCAGCCTGGAAATGTACTTGCGCAGGTCTTTTTTGAGCAATCCATCCAGCCAGAATATTACCGGCATTTCCAAGGCGTCTACAAAAGCATATTCAGGATCTGCAACTGCATTAGAGAACTCCCTGTGGCGGTAGGCTGATTTTAACTGCTCCTTGCTTCTCTTCTCGCCGGTCCATGTATATTCCGCAAAGAAAACAATCCCACGCTGGTACAATTCGAAATGCGGAGAATCATCATCCCATAAGGTCAACAGTAGTCCGTCAAGTCCCTTGTCAACAGAAGTCACTGCAAAGGATCTGATATTATCTATATTGCTTTCCAGCTGTGGC
The DNA here is from genome assembly GCA_030667765.1 of Bacteroides sp. Classification (GTDB taxonomy): domain Bacteria; phylum Bacteroidota; class Bacteroidia; order Bacteroidales; family SM23-62; genus SM23-62. Next base: position 1,934 of record DAOUVF010000322.1, on the reverse strand, counting down.
ATTAATACCCACCTGGTTTGTCCCGCGGTGGCACCCATTACCTGCATCCCGTTCTCAAGGAACCAATCCATCGCCTTAAGGTTCCCTTCCGCCTGGGGAACGAAGTAATTCCAGCGCATATAAATGCAGTTTTTGGGGAACTGATCGAGGAACTCAAGCAGTTTGCCTTCATTCTTTTCCCAGGCCTCGCTGACTTCATCTTTGGTCAGATCCGGGTTGAACATAGTCCGGTAGACACCGGCATACTTAATCGGCATATCATCCCAGAATATGGGTATCCGCCCATGTTCTGCCGCAAACTCACATACCTTGTTCAGCCAGGTCAATTGAAGCTCCAGTTCAGACTTCCCGCTGCCCCGGCCCGTCGTATGCACTTCGTCACCCCCGACATGTAGATACCTGCCGTAAGGCATGGCTTCCATGGCATCCAGGTAGAGGTCAAACTGCAGATCATAGGTGCCCGGATCAAGCGGGTTGAATGCCCAGTCGCTGTTAGGGTCATCCCTCAGGTCTTTGTATTTATCGTGCTTGAGGATGAAGGAGGCATGTCCTAATCCCTGTACCAGGGGACTAATCTCAATGTTCCTTGCCATCGCATATTCACTGAGTTCTTTCCATTCATCAATACTCAATGCATCCTCTGATCCGATCCCGGGGCTGCGTTCATAAGCGATTTTATCTTCCAGTTCAACAATGATGGCGTTCACCTTATACCGGGCTAGTTTATCCAGCAAGCGGAAATAATAATCGGTTTTCTCCAGGTGGTGTTTTACATCAAGATGAATGGCCCGGTAAGACAGCATAGGATAGTCCACTATACTGCATACAGGCAGGGACACATCCTGCTCCCCGGCATCCTCCAGAAGCTGATTTAGCGTCATGAATGCATAAAGCAGTCCCGCTTTATCTTTGCCGGTAATGCTTACCTGTTTTTTCGATATATCCAGGGTATACCCTTCTGCCGGCAGATCCAGGGCCGCATCAATCTGGAAAATTATTTCTGCCCTGGCAGCTTCATCCGCGGACTGTACATCCTTTAACAATTCACCGCACCAGGGAAGCTCTGCGCCGTCCGACGCATGATAATTCAGCATGTCATCGTATTCCAGGCTGCTTATACCCTTGATCTCAAAATGCTGTGGTTGTGGAAGGAGCTCAAAAATTCCCATTTCATTGGAAGGGGACTGGCAGCCCAGGAGCATGAATAAACAACCCGGGATGAGAATGCCTCTGAATATTTTCATAATGTGATTTATTGGGTTATGCAAAATTAGTTTTTATTTGCTCGCCTGATCAAAATCCAGTTAATAACTCAAGTTTCCTGCTTTTGGTGCGGAACGATTCGATAATGTATATTCCAGGCATAAACCTGTTTTGTTGTCATTGTCGATTAAGCTTTGAAATTCTTCTGGATTTTCTGTAATTTTCATGTGTCACATGTCGCTAATAAAAACTAAAAATCAATTTATTGGAACACTATCAATCGTGTTCCTAATTACATTATTCCAATGTAAATCAATTGAAGATATAGAAACTTATCCGGAAATACCCGGGTTAGATCAAAGTATTGTGTATAAAGTCTCTGTCAATGAAACACATGTGTGGACAGAGAAGTATGTTTCAAATTTGCCTATCGACAGTTTGCCAGAGTGGTTTACAAGTTACCCGCATCTTAAGAAACAGCAAGAGGTGCATATAGCCAATTTTTCCGGTGAGGGTTCTATGAATGTGACCATAGAAATAGATGAGGCAATCAAAAATATAAATATTCGCCCTTATAGCAAGAAGATAGAAGCTCAGATTGAGGGCAATATTGCAACATTTTCACTCTCTGGCCCCGATAAATTATATATTGAAATCAACGACCTTTCGCCACTACTTTTTTATGGAAATCCTTTGGAAGAATTTATTCCCGACCCGACCTCATCCAATGT
>DAOUVF010000465.1 GCA_030667765.1 Bacteroides sp. | reverse complement strand
TGATATTGGCTGGTTTTAAGAAGCCAGATTTCAGTTTTGATAAACTGCAAGAAGCGCCTGAAATATTTCATATCTCTTTTGTCACTTTTATTTCATCCCCGTTGCTTACTTTTCTCAATTCCGTTGCATCTCCCTGGATGTGGCCAAATACATTAACGGGACTGTAGGCTTTGGGGATTTCACTGGTACTTACGGGCGTCGGACCAAAAAAGATACAGAAGGCATCCCCGACAGGCCAGAATCCCAGGTCACCGATCCCGACCTCCTGCCGTGCATCCTGGGCTTCCTCTATGTGGACTGGTATGCTGAAATACACTTCATCACCCCAGATATTGGCCGTCCCTCTGAGTGGAAGCATATTGTATATGCTGATGGCTGTATCTGATCCATTCAGTTCGGCAACAAGGCTGATATCTCCTGTCTCAATTCTAATTTTATCCATTGAAAACAAATTTAATTAAATATATCATATGAAATTTCTCTTTAAATTTGTTACAAACCTAAACCACATGATTAGATCGGTCATTTTTATCATGATCCTGCTGCTTAACCTGGCAGGTCATGCAAGCGCCCAGGTAAAAACGCGTCCTCCAGCTGTAGCAGGATCTTTCTATTCAGCTGATCCTGATATCCTGAGGAAAGACCTGGAGTTCCTTTTCAGCCGCGCCTTACCGGGTTCAAGCCCGGGACAGGTACTGGCCATAATTGCTCCCCATGCAGGCTATCCTTTCTCGGGAGAAGTCGCTGCAAGCAGTTACAGACAGGTGGATGCCACCAGGTCATATAAGAATGTATTTGTGATCGGCTCCAGCCACAGGTATGCTTACGAGGGGGCAGCCATATACCAATCGGGTGATTTTGAGACACCCCTGGGGGTGGTTTCGGTAAATCATGACCTGGCCCTGGAGCTCGCCAAACAAGAACCGGCTTTTATCAAACATGACAAGGCACACCGGGATGAACACAGCCTGGAGGTTCAGCTTCCTTTCTTACAATATTACCTGGAAAAGGATTTTAAACTGGTGCCCATCCTTCTTGGAACCCAATCACCACGCACCTGCCAGAAGATCGCCAGGGCGCTGGAACCATATCTTAATGAAGATAACCTGTTTGTTATCAGTGCAGATTTTTCCCACTATCCCGATTACAGGAGCGCCACTGAGGTGGACATCAGAACGGCAAAAGCCATCTGCTCGAACTCCACCGTGGAATTTCTCTCGACAATTGATGAGAATGAGGAGAAAAATATTCCTAACTTAGCTACATCAGCCTGTGCATGGCCTGCCATTCTGACCCTGTTGTATATGACGGAGCAGAAGACGGACGATATCAGCTACAAGCTGGTACAATACCAGAATTCGGGAGATTCAAGGCACGGGGATAAAAGCAGGGTAGTGGGATACTGTTCCATTGCCGTCTCAAATGAAGGAAGTAAAACCGAAGCCCGATTCATGTTAAGTACAGAAGACAAAAAGGATCTGCTCGAAATCGCCAGGATAACCCTTGATAATTATATCGGGAAAGGATTGATCCAGCCCGTAAATAATGACAATTATTCTTCGGTTCTCGAAACTCATACAGGCGCTTTTGTAACGCTTCAAAAAAATGGTAATCTGAGAGGTTGCATTGGACGCTTCCAGCCGGATCAACCATTGTACCAGGTGGTTCGTGACATGACCATCTCCGCATCTACCAAAGACTACCGGTTTAAACCCGTTACTCCTGCAGAGCTGGAGGAAATTGAGCTGGAGATCTCAGTACTTACCCCCCTGGTCAGGATCCAGGATGCATCAGAGATCCTGTTGGGACTCCATGGGATCTATATCAAAAAAGGACCTAATTCCGGCACATTTCTGCCACAGGTGGCTACACAGACTGGATGGACCGTGGAAGAATTCCTGGGCCATTGTGCCAGGGACAAGGCCCAGATCGGATGGAACGGATGGAAAGATGCTGAAATCTATACCTACGAGGCGCTCATCTTTTCCGAACATGAATTCAGTAAAGAATAAGCAGTCCACTGCCCTATGCCATATGCCCTGATCCCCATAGGAATCGCGATCATAATACTCTATGCCCTCACCTTTCTTCTTTACAGGGCAGGAATTATCCTGAAAAAATCACACAGGCAGATATGGAATACAGGACTTTTATTCGCTTTTTTCATCACTGCTGTTCTGGGACTCCTGCTGGCCGTACAGGTAAACTTTAAACTGGAGATCCCATGGATTAAGGAGCTCCTTGTATGGCATGTGGATTTCGGAATCGGCATGAGCATGATTGCCATTTTTCACTTTTCCTGGCATTGGAGTTACTACCGGGATCTGCTTAAGGCTGGAATTGAAAAGTCCCACCCGGCACTTGAGGAGGATGGAATGGACATTCAGGAAGCCCCGTCCCGATTCACAATCAGGGATAATGTCCCTTTGCTCGTACTTGGACTCACTGCCCTTATTTCCCAGGTGATATTCCTCAGGGAATTCCTCTCGGTTTTTCACGGGAATGAACTCGTGATCGGGATCATTTTTGCCTGCTGGATGCTGTTGACCGGTACAGGTGCATTAATCGGCCGTAGCAGCCGGCCAGCCGAAACAAAAAAAAATATACATGCAACCGGATTTTTTCTCCTGGGATTATTACCTCTGTTAACAGTATTTGCTATCAGATTCCTCAGGAAT
>DAOUVF010000037.1 GCA_030667765.1 Bacteroides sp. | reverse complement strand
CCGGGATTGCGCAACGATGATTACTCGTTGCGCCCCCCGCGCTTCGCGGTGACTATAATCCGGGTTAATTTCTTCATCAATCCTGGGAGTGATCATGAGCGGCAAGAGGGTATATTTCTTCGGAGACGGGCAGGCCGACGGGCATGCCGGCATGAAAAACCTGCTGGGCGGCAAGGGTGCCAACCTGGCTGAAATGAACCTGATCGGGGTTCCGGTTCCTCCGGGATTTACCATTACCACTGAAGTCTGTGCTGAATATAATCAAATGGGCAAAGATGAGGTCATCAAGCTTATCAAGGAAGAAGTTGCTGATGGGATTGCCAACATGGAAAAATTGATGAATTCAAAATTTGGTGATCATGAGAATCCTTGCCTGGTGTCTGTGCGTTCAGGTGCACGTGCTTCCATGCCGGGGATGATGGATACCATCCTGAACCTAGGGTTGAATGATGAGGTTGTTGAGGGACTGGCAGTGAAGACCGGGAATCCGCGTTTTGCATGGGACTCCTACCGCCGTTTCATGCAAATGTATGGTGATGTTGTTATGGGAATGAAGCCCGAATCCAAAGAAGACCAGGATCCATTTGAAGAGATCATTGACGAAGTAAAAGAAGAAAAAGGTGTTGAAGACGATACGGATCTGAGCCCCGACGACCTGAAGGAGCTGGTTTCCAGGTTTAAGTCCGCCGTTAAAGAAAAAACCGGCAAGGATTTCCCGACAGATGCGTGGGAACAGTTATGGGGATCTGTTGCAGCGGTTTTCGACAGCTGGAGCAATGACAGGGCTGATTATTACCGGAAACTGAACAATATACCGGAAGAATGGGGCACCGCCGTGAATGTCCAGGCCATGGTATTCGGTAACATGGGAGATACCTCCGGTACCGGAGTGGCCTTTACCAGGGATGCCGGGACGGGTGAGAATTTGTTCAACGGAGAATACCTCATCAATGCCCAGGGAGAGGATGTGGTTGCAGGTATCAGAACACCCCGACAGATCACCATGGAAGGTTCAAAACGATGGGCCGACCTGGCACAGGTAAGCGAACAGGTACGGGCAACTGACTTTCCTTCCCTGGAGGAAGAGATGCCTGAGATCTATAAGGAACTTTTTGACACACAAAACAAGCTGGAGTCACACTATAAGGATATGCAGGACCTGGAATTTACCATCCAGGAAAATAAACTCTGGTTGCTCCAGACCAGGAACGGGAAACGTACAGGTGCATCTATGGTAAGCATTGCCATGGATATGTTGGATGAAGGCATGATCGATGAAAAGACTGCCCTGCTGAGGATTGAACCCAACAAACTGGATGAATTACTGCACCCTGTTTTTGATGGTGATGCCATCAATAAAGCCAGGGTGCTTGCAAAAGGCCTCCCGGCATCTCCAGGGGCTGCATCCGGACAAATGGTATTCTTTGCTGATGAAGCAGAAGAATGGGTCGAGGCCGGCAAACAGGTAGTACTTGTCAGGGTAGAAACTTCTCCTGAAGACCTTCGAGGCATGAACGTTGCCAAAGGGATACTGACCGCCCGGGGTGGTATGACCTCCCATGCAGCTGTGGTTGCCCGTGGGATGGGGAAATGCTGTGTGTCCGGTGCAGGTGGACTGAAAATAGATTATAAAGCCCGGACCATGACGGTTGATGGACAGGTGTTCAGGGAAGGGGACTGGATCTCACTGAATGGGTCAACCGGAGAAGTATACGAGGGACAAATTGCCACTAAAGATCCCGAAATGAGCGGTGATTTTGGAAAACTGATGGACCTGGCAGAAAAACATACGAAAATGTCTGTCCGGACCAACGCCGACTCACCCAAAGATTCACAGGTAGCCCGTAACTTCGGAGCAAAGGGGATCGGACTGTGCCGTACCGAGCACATGTTCTTTGAAGGGGACAGGATAACTGCCATGCGTGAAATGATCCTGGCTGACGACGAAGCAGGACGACGCAAGGCACTTGATAAATTACTGCCCATCCAGCGTGCGGACTTCGAAGGCATTTTCGAAGCCATGCATGACCTGCCGGTGACTGTAAGGTTGCTCGATCCGCCACTCCATGAGTTTGTCCCCCATGAAGAAGAAAACCAGCAGCAGATGGCAAATGAAATGGGTATCACCGTTGAGGAGATAAAAAGCAAGGTGGAAGACCTGCATGAATTCAATCCCATGCTGGGTCACAGGGGATGCCGCCTGGGCAATACCTATCCTGAAATTTCAGAGATGCAGGCACGCGCTATCATAGAAGCTGCCCTCAACCTCAAGGCCAAAGGCGTCAGGGCCATTCCTGAGATCATGATCCCCCTGATCGGGACTGTGCAGGAATTCAGGATGCAGGAAGATATCATTCGCAGAATTGCCGATAAGGTCTTTGAAGAACGCGGCGATAAGATTGAATACCTGGTAGGAACCATGATAGAGATCCCACGTGCAGCCATGACTGCCGACCAGATTGCAGAACATGCCGAGTTTTTCTCATTCGGGACCAATGACCTGACCCAGATGGGATTCGGTTATTCAAGGGATGATGCTGGCAAATTCCTGCCCATTTACATAGATGCAGGTATCCTCAAGCATGATCCTTTCCAGGTACTCGACCAGGAAGGGATAGGACAACTGGTGCAAATGGGTACCGAAAAAGGACGTGCCACCAGGCCTGACCTGAAAGTCGGAATTTGCGGAGAGCATGGAGGCGAACCCAGTTCAGTGGAATTCTGCCACAGTGTCGGTATGGACTACGTGAGCTGTTCACCCTACAGGGTGCCTATCGCAAGGGTCGCTGCCGCACAGGCCACCATAAAACAGGGCTAACAGAAACAGGATAGAACAAAAACAGGATAGAACAAAAACAGGAGAGGCTCCAGATTTTGGAGCCTCTTTTTTTATTTCTGTATATGTTCCACAGCATATTTTCGTATATTTGCCGAAAATCTAGAATAAACCTTTAAAAAGATAAAAACAATGACAGAAGGAACCAGCCATGTGGATCTCTCACAATATGGGATAACAGATGTACAGGAGATATATCATAACCTTTCCTATGAAGAACTCTTCAGGCATGAAACCGATCCTTCCCTGGAAGGCTTCGAACGCGGCCATCTTACCAGTACAGGTGCGGTAACCGTAGACACCGGGGTCTTCACGGGCCGTTCACCCCATGATAAATACATTATAAAGGAAGATGAGAATGAAAAAAATATCTGGTGGAGAAATGAGCGGCGGAAATTATCCGATAATAAACCCCTTTCCGAGGAGATATGGACGGAGCTATTTGAGAATTCGGCCAAACAACTTTCCGGACAAAAACTTTATGTACAGGATGGGTATGCAGGTGCCAATAAGGACAGCCGCATGAAGATCAGATTCATCATGGAAGTAGCATGGCAGGCCCATTTTGTCAAGAACATGTTTATCAGGCCCACAGAAGAGGAGCTGAAAGATTTTGAACCGGATTTCGTGGTCCTGAATGCCTCCAAGACCACCAACCCGAACTGGGAAAGGCATAATATGAACTCTGAGGTTTATGCGGTCTTTAACCTGAAGGAAAAACGGGCATGTATCGGGGGATCCTGGTATGGAGGTGAAATGAAAAAGGGGATATTCTCGATAATGAATTATTACCTTCCGCTTAAGAGAATAGCTGCCATGCATGCGGCAGCAAATGTAGGGGATGACGGGGTTTCCGCCCTCTTTTTCGGACTTTCAGGCACAGGGAAAACAACCCTCTCGGCCGATCCGAAACGGCATTTGATAGGGGACGATGAACATGGCTGGGATGATGACGGGATCTTCAATTTTGAAGGTGGCTGCTATGCCAAGACCATAGACCTGGACCCGGAAAAGGAACCGGATATTTACAATGCCATCAAGCGGGATGCCCTGCTCGAAAATGTGGCGGTAGACTGGCACAATGGTGAGGTGGACTGGGAGGATGATTCAAAGACGGCGAATACCAGGGTTTCCTATCCAATTTATCATATTGAAAATATTGTCGGACCCCCTTCCAAGGCAGACCATGCCAAGAATGTAATCTTTTTAACGGCAGATGCATTCGGGATCCTTCCACCTGTTTCAAGGTTGACAGAGGACCAGACCAAGTACCATTTTATCAGCGGGTACACTGCAAAATTGGCTGGTACCGAACGAGGAATTACAGAGCCAATGCCTTCATTTTCAGCCTGTTTTGGAGCCGCTTTCCTGTTGCTTGATCCCATTATCTATGCCAATGAGCTGACGCGGAAAATGAAGGAACACGGGGCGAATGCCTGGCTTGTCAATACCGGATGGGTAGGCGGTGGTTATAACAAGGGCGGGCACCGCATTGACCTGCCTGAGACCAGAGGTATTATTGACTGTATCCTTGATGGCAGCCTGGATGATGTGGAATATGAAACACTTCCGATCTTCAACCTGCAAGTGCCTAAAACAGTACCATGTACTGATTCCAGCCTGCTGAATCCCAGGAACAACTGGCCCAGTCAAGCAGAATGGGACGCTGAGGCTGCAGCGCTGGCCAAGAAATTTATCGCCAATTTTGAGCATTTTGCCGATACGGAGGATACGAAGAAACTGATTGCGGCCGGACCTCAACTATAATATCTCATGTTGCCTGTCGAAGAGATAATATTCCCAGGAGCAATATTGATGGCAGTGGCCTACCTGTTAGGTTCACTGCCTTTTTCCGTCTGGGTAGGCAAAGTCTTTTACAGGAAGGATGTAAGGGAGTATGGAAGCGGTAATGCCGGGGCCACCAATACCTGGAGGGTGCTGGGATGGAAAGCCGGTCTACCGGTCCTTTTGCTGGATATCGGCAAGGGCTTTGCAGCTACCTTTCTGCCTTACATTTACCCATCCCTCACTGCTGATCCGGAATGGCTTCTATGGCTGCGCATACTTTGTGGTTCGGCTGCCGCACTGGGCCATATATATCCTTTGTTTGCGGGTTTCAGGGGCGGGAAAGCGGTTGCCACCCTGCTGGGGGTTATCCTGGGACTGATGCCACTGGTGGCGGCAGGCAGTTTGGTGATATTTGTCATTTTCCTGCTGATTTCCCGTATGGTCTCGCTGGGATCTATCATGGCCTCGATTTCCCTCCCACTGATGGATTGGTTCATGCTTCCTTCAGTTCATTTGCCACTGCTGATATTTTCAGGACTGATAACCATACTGGTCATCATTACCCACAATAAGAATATTCAAAGGATCATCAGGGGAGAAGAATCAAGGCTCAGGCTTAGAAAGACTTAGGCAAAATCAAGATCCAGCTTGGACATCAATTCTTTGGCTCCGACATCTGTAAGAAGTTTGCCTGATTCGGCAATGGACACCTTCCCTGTCTGTTCAGATACAATGATGGTGAGGGCATCCGTATTTTCTGATAAACCGAGGGCTGCCCTGTGCCTCATTCCATAGTTTGGCGGCAGGTTCAGGTTCTCAGAAACAGGCAATACACATCTGGCTGCCACTATCCTGTCCCCGTTGATGATCAACGCCCCATCGTGCAGCGGGCTTTCCTTGTTGAATATGCTTTCGATCAGCCGGCTGGAGGTTTCTGCGTTCAGCGTGTCACCTGTTTCAGCGTAGACAGTCAGTTCCGATTTCCGTGCGATCACCACCAATGCCCCGGTTTTTGATTTGGCCATATTGATCACTGCCTTGATAATGGATTTGATCTTTACTTTCGGCTGGGGTGTGATATGGATAGGAATGACCTTTTCCAGAGACAGCCGGTTGCGGCTGAAATACTGATTCCCTATGAATATCAGGAATCGTCTTATCTCCTGCTGGAAGACGATGATCATGGCGATGACACCCACCGCGATGATCTGTCCGAGGATAGACCCAATCAATTGCATTTGCAGGGCATTTACGATGATCCACAGCAGGTAAAATGAAAGGATCCCGATGAATATATTCATGGCCACGGTGCCCCTGATAAGCATATATACCTGGTACATCAGATAGGCTACCAACAGCACATCAATAATATCAAGAACCCGTATGGTTATGAATGCAGGCAGCATGGGTCAGATTGTGAAATGCATGACAAAATTAATAAAATCTGTGAGCCGTAAGTTATTACGAGATTATTGTATAAATGTTTTCCCTACCAGTTTGATCGTTTCACGGGCTTCCTTCACGTCATGTACCCTCAGGATATTGGCTCCTTTCATCAGGGCGATGGCATGCAGCACTGTGCTGCCGTTGAGGGCATCCGAAGGATTGCTGCCGAGTACCTGGTAAATCATGGATTTTCGCGACAGGCCGACCATCAGGGGTTGGTTGAAAATGTGAAATGCATCAAGTTGCTTCAGGATCTGGTAATTATGCTCAATGGTCTTGGCAAAGCCAAAGCCGGGATCAATAATGATGTCGTTTACACCTAGCTTGTTGAGCTGCCGGAGCTTCTCTGAGAAATTAAGAATGATCTCCTTTACCACATCCGTATATCTGGCATGTTCCTGCATATCTGACGGTTTTCCTTTCATGTGCATCATGACATATGGTACCTGGAGACCAGCCACAGTGTCGAACATTCCCGGATCCATGTCTCCGCCCGATATATCATTGATCATATTGACATTAAAATCATTCACAACCCTTCTGGCGATCTCCGGGCGGAAAGTATCCACGGATATAAGCATATCCGGATGGGTTTTGCGAATGATATCCAGGGCCATCTCCAGCCGCCTGATCTCTTCTACCGCAGGGATCCCGCCCGATCCCGGCCGGGAGGAATAAGCACCAACATCCAGTATGTCAGCGCCTTCCGAGATCATTTCATTGGCTGATTTAAGGATCCCCTCAGTATCCATCAGACGGCTCCCGTGATAAAATGAATCGGTGGTGATATTCAGGATTCCCATGATCCGGGGCTGACTGAAATCAAGGATTCTCCCCCCGCAATACAGGGACTGTTTGTGGGAAAAAAATGTATCTTTAGGACTCATTTGCAGGAAGGGTGTTTTGCTGAACAAAAGTAATAAAAACCCCCGTATTTCTTGGAATCAATGAAGCAGGGCAGGTATAAATTTATGGTTATCGAGGGACTTGACGGATCCGGGAAATCCACGCAGATTGAACGCCTGCTTACATACCTTGACCGTGAAGGGATCAAGCATCAATATCTACATTTCCCGAGGACTGATGAAGGGTATTATGGTGAGTTGATCGCCAGGTTCCTTCGCGGCGATCTGGGTCCCCTGGAATCAGTGCACCCGTACCTGGTAGCACTCATCTATGCGGGTAACCGTCATGATGCCGGGGAAATGATAGCTTCATGGCTGGCAAAAGGGATTACCGTGGTGGCAGACCGTTATGTGGTTTCAAACATTGCCTTCCAGTGTGCCAAACTGGAAACGGCAGAGGAACAGGAGGCACTCAGGGACTGGATCCTGAAATTTGAATACGGGTATCATAAAATTCCGCAGCCTGACATGAATATTTTCCTGGATGTACCCTTCCAGTTCACCAGGCAGAAACTGAAAGGGGAACGCAGTGGGGGTGACCGGGACTACCTGAACGGGAAAACGGATATTCATGAACAGGACCTGGATTTTCAGAAGAAAGTCCGGCAGGTATACCTTGATCTGTCTGTTTCAGAACCGACCCTTCAGGTTATAAACTGTAGTGACAGCAAGGGGGAGATGCTTTCCCCGGACGAAATATTTATTTCCATTCAGCACCTGCTTTTTCCGGCTGGTGCATGATAATCGCTTCCTATGAAAACAGAAAATATTTTATCACTTATCTCAAGATTGATTCTCGGGATTGTATTCATTTTCAGTGGCTTTGTTAAAGGAGTGGATCCGATGGGATCTACCTATAAGTTCACAGATTATTTCAATGCTGTCAATCTTGGTTTTCTGGAACCATTCGCCCTGGTTCTGGCAATCACCCTTGCAGCAGTGGAATTTATCATTGGGGTTTCCCTGCTTTTCCGTTTCAGGTACCATCTGGCTGTGTGGGCCGTGCTGGTATTCATGTCGTTTTTCACCATTATAACCTTTATCCTGGCACTCACAAACCCGGTGTCGGACTGCGGGTGCTTTGGAGATGCCATAATCATGACCAACTGGCAGACCTTTTTCAAGAATCTTATCCTCATACCCTTCGTGTTGCATATTTTTTGGTTCAGAGCTTTACATCAGGATTCGTTTAAACCGCTGTTCTCATGGCTGGCACTTATGGTATTCATCCTTGTTTTCCTGGGCATAGAGTTTCATGCCTGCCGTCATTTGCCACTGCTTGATTTCAGGCCCTACAGTGTCGGGACATATATCCCTGCGAAAATGAGTATGCCTGAAGGAGCTCTACAGGATGAATTCAAAACATTTCTCTATTACGAGAAAAATGGGACCGTTGAAGAATTCACCGAAGACAATTTTCCCTGGGAGGATACTACCTGGACCTATATGGATTCAAAACATATCCTGGTAAAAAAAGGATATGAACCACCCATTCATGATTTTACCATTGTTGATGAGACAAATACAGATATAACCAGCACGCTGCTTTCGGATGAAGGATATAGTTTTTTACTGGTGGCAGCACATCTTGGAGATGCTGATACTTATGCTATGAATTATGCCTCCAGGCTGGCAGCATGGTGTGGGCAGGCAGGACATTCATTTTATTGTACCACAGCATCCGGTGAGCAGGAAATTGAGAAAATACGGCAAACCCTGGATCCTGCCTTCGGTTTCCATACCACCGATGAAATCACTCTGAAGACCATTGTCAGGGCAAATCCCGGACTACTCTTACTCAGGGAGGGTACCATCCTTGCCAAATGGCATTACAGGGATTTTCCCGAGCTTGAAGATTTCGATGATATCCTGCCATTCCTGATGACGGCAAACAGGATTGCATCGGAAAACAGGGTCCTGAGATTCTTCATTGTCCTGTTCCTGCTGATCTCTGTGGGGCTGCATCTGTTTCTGCCTAGCGGGAACAGGGATAAATAACACGCCGGTGGCAGTTTACTTGCTAAAAAAGATATTATATGGAATCCTGGTAGCCTGGGGTGTTATCACGATCGTGTTCCTCTTATTTCATGTCCTTCCCGGCGATCCGGCCAGGATGATGGTAGGGCAGCGGGCTGACCAGGCAACACTGGAGAGGATCCGGGAGGAACTGGGACTGAACCGGCCGATGTACCAGCAATACCTGCATTACCTTAATGATCTTTCCTTTCTGTCATTGCATGATCCTGTGAATCAGGATAGTTATTTTTATCTCGATCCCGTGGATTATGGAAACGGCCGGGTACTGATTAGATTTTCAGATACCAGGGCACTTGTGCTGAAGACTCCTTACCTTGGGCGATCCTTCCAGAGCCGGGAGAAGGTGGGACAAATACTGGGGACTGCCCTGCCGAATACTTTCCTGCTGGCTGCATGTTCCATGTTTTTTGCCTTTATCATAGGAACGGCTGCCGGCATTTTTGCAGCCATCAGGAAGGATGGTGTTTATGACCGTTTCATCCTGGTCGTTTCCTCTCTTGGTATGTCCCTGCCTTCCTTTTTTGCCGCCATCCTTATCGGGTGGTTATTTGCCTATAAACTTCAGGATTTTACCGGATTAAACCTGACCGGGAACATCATGGAAGTAGATGCATATGGAGAGGGTGTCCACCTGCAGCTTAAAAATCTGTTGCTACCGGCAATTACCCTGGGAATCAGGCCCCTGTCAGTGGTTGTCCAGTTATCCAGGAATTCCATGCTGGATGTACTCAGCCAGGACTATATTCGTACAGCCAGGGCAAAGGGCCTGTCATTTTCCAGGATCATCTTCCGGCATGCCCTCAAGAATTCGATGAATCCACTGGTCACCGCTGTAAGTGGCTGGTTTGCCTCCCTGATGGCCGGTGTGATCTTTGTGGAATATATTTTCGGTTGGAAGGGACTCGGTTATGTTATTGTAAATGCCTTAAATAATTATGATTTTCCACTGGTACTTGGATCAGTCATCCTGATATCTATTATTTTTGTGGTCATTAATATCCTGGTGGATCTGGTCTATGCTTATCTTGACCCCAGGATTCAGTATGCTTAGGAATTATTTTTTATAACTATAACTATTATTCAATTATGAGAAAACAAATCGTAGCCGGAAACTGGAAAATGAACAAGACACTCCAGGAGGGTATTGACCTGGCAAAAAGTGTAAATGAAATGAATGAGCAGGTTGACGGAGATGTGGGAGTTATCGTGGCGCCTCCTTTTATACATCTTTCAGAGGTTTCCCGGTTTTTAACCGGTGTCGGGCTGAGTGCCCAGGATTGTGCTGCGGAGGCAAAAGGTGCCTTCACAGGTGAAATATCAGCCGGGATGGTCAGATCGACCGGAGCTGAGTACGTGATCATAGGCCACTCTGAGCGGAGGACTATTTTCGGGGAGGATAATGCCATGCTGAATAAAAAAGTAATAATGGCCCTGGAAAACGGTCTCATTCCAATATTCTGCTGTGGGGAGGTGCTCGAAGAACGGGAATCCGGTAAACTGTTTGAGGTAGTTAAAACACAGATAGAAATTGCCCTTTTTGACCTGGATGCAGGCGATATGGGCAAGATCATCATTGCCTATGAACCTGTCTGGGCCATTGGCACCGGGATTGTTGCCACACCGGAGCAGGCACAGGAAATGCATGCCTATATCCGCCAACTGGTCAGGGATAGGTTCGGGGATGCTATCGCAGAAGACCTGACCATTCTGTATGGCGGAAGTTGTAAACCATCCAATGCCGGGGTATTGTTTGCCAATCCGGATGTGGATGGGGGACTGATTGGAGGGGCTTCATTGAATGCAGAAGATTTTATCGCCATTGTCCAATCCTTCTAATACCTTGGCTGAATATATAGAACCTGACATCACTTTAGAAATGGTTTGGATTTTGTGGTTAAACAGGTTATGAACAATTGGGCGGTTGCAGTTTATAGAAAAGCTGTTTAATTTCAGGCAAGTTTATTTTTTTTCAGTGATGAAGCAGCGGATCCTGATTTCCCTAATCCTTATCCTGGTTGGTTCCGGTTTATCCGGACAGGAAGTATTCCGCAGGTTTTCAACTGACCTTGAGAACTATCCCGGGGAGCTGGTAAAGTTCATGGGAACAAGTGATGAGGAAACCCAGCCCCTGATCATTCAGACATTCATTGAAAACTGGAATGCCGGGATGATGCTTGATACCACTAAAGCACAACTGATTGCGATTTCCAATAAAATGCTGGACAAGAACGCTCGCCTGCGTCCCCATTTCATTACTTACCTGCAGGTTATCAATGCTTTTACCATATATCATGGGCCAGCTGAAAACTACCTGAACTGGCTGCGGTCCATGCACCATTTTACGGCAACACGGGACTATACACTGCCAGTGATCAATGACTATCTTTTGTTTTCGTTGAAATTGTTGAATTCCGGCATATTATACGAGTCAAACAGTACCCGCTGGACATCCTCAAACGCTGATTTTCAGCTACTTTTTGATGATTCTGTCCAGGTAGTTGTCGGACCGACTGACCTGATCTGTAGCGCGGTAAGGGACAGTATCATGGTTTATGGGACCAGTGGTATTTATAATCCCTTAAGTCATTATTGGCGTGGAGGTGGTGGAAGAATCACCTGGGAAAGGGCAGGATATTCCCCGGACCAGGTGTACGCTGCACTGGATGAATACATGATAAATTTTAGGTTTTATGAATTTCATGCAGATTCAGTAACTTTTTACCACAAACAATATTTTGATTTCGAAATTTTGGGCAGTCTGGATGATAAAGTTGAAAGGATCATCTCACTGGCCACTGCCAACTATCCAAGGTTTGAATCATACCAGGGCAGTTTCCGGCTCGATGATATCTTCGAAAACATTGATTATTATGGGGGGATCAGTATGTATGGGTCCAAGATGATTGGTTCGGGCAGCAGGGATACCAAAGCCCTGTTGAATTATTTCCGGAATGATACGCTGGTAATTGTTGCCCGTTCCGAGATCTTTGTTTTCGATCCTGAAATAATTACCTCCAACGAGGCCGAGATCTCTCTTTACCTTGATGATGATTCCATTTACCATCCGAGTATTGGGATGAATTATATCGTGGATGAAAACCGGTTTTTGTCACGCAGGACTTCCAATTTTCAGTCACACTCACCCTATTATAATTCATTTCACCGTGTTGATATGAATTTCGAGCAACTCTCCTGGCAGCTGGATGATAATTTGATACAGTTAAAGATGGGGGAAGGAGGAGCATCCGGACTTGCCAATTTTCAATCCGAGAACCTGTTTGATGCCTATACCTATTTTCGGTTACAGGGGATTGATGACGAGAATCCACTGGTATTGTTAAGGCGTTATTCTGAACAGGTCTTTGACATCTCGTTTTATGGAACCGAGTTTGCCAGGTTTGCACACATGCGGCCGACGCATGCACAACAGTTGTTGAAACAGCTGGCAGAGCTGGGTTTTCTAACCTATGACCTGGAAGAAGACAGGGTCACCATGCGGCAAAAATCCTACGACTGGATCTATGCCAGCGTCGATTATATAGATTATGACGTGATCAATTTTATTTCTGAGACTGAAGCGCCACTCGAGAATGCCAACCTTGAACTGAGAAATTATGACCTTCATATCAATGGGGTGAAGCAAATCCAGTTGAGTAATGCACAGGCAGTAAGTATTTTTCCGGCCAACCAGAAAATAACCATGAGGAGTAACCGTGATTTTACATTTGACGGGGTGATTGATGCGGGACTTTTCACCTTCTATGGCAGGAATTTCTATTTCAACTACGATACGTTTAAGATCAGGCTTACTAATATCGATTCCCTGAGTATGAAAGTGAATATGGAGAATCTTGATGAATACGGACAAATATCTGTGCTTGATATTACCAGTATGCTTGAGGATATGACCGGCGAACTGCTGATTGATAATCCGGATAATAAGTCGGGACGGAAGAAGATCCCCAGTTATCCTGTCTTCAGCAGTACCAGGAACTCCTTCATTTATTATGATGATCTGGCAGTACAGAATGGTGTTTATGAAAGAAAGGATTTTTACTTTGAAGTATATCCCTTTGCCATTGACAGCCTTGATAATTTTTCACAGATCAGCCTGAACCTGAGTGGGATCCTGCGATCGGCAAAT
>DAOUVF010000122.1 GCA_030667765.1 Bacteroides sp. | reverse complement strand
TCATTATAATAGATCTGATTATGACTTACACCGTAAAACCTGCCACGTAAAATTTGAGTCTTCAGATGGAACAAGAGAGGATCCATATGCACGCGCACGATATCATTGGGACCGTCTTCGAAATCCCATAACAAATAACATACCCAGAAATATCGGCACAAAAGAAATAGCTTTTGTCAATGAACTGGCTGAACAAACAAGCAAAACACATCACCCATTAATTAATAATTGGGTTTCAAGAGGTCCTTATCATATCGGAGGCAGAACAAAAGCACTTGCGTTGGATATACTAAATGAAAATACTATCCTTGCCGGATGCGTTTCAAGCGGCATGTGGAAATCTACCGATGGAGGCAGTATCTGGACTAAAACCACCGCTCCGGATCAGCTTCATAGCGTCTCTTGTATTGCGCAAAACAAATCAACAGGGAAAGAGCATATATGGTATTATGGGACAGGTGTATCTCCACCGGGAGGAGGAAGCGCCAGCGGACTTGGCAACAATGATGACGTTTACAGGGGTGATGGAATATTCAAATCCACCGATAATGGCAATACATGGTCACAATTGAAATCAACAGTTTCCGGTACTGCAGATGAAACAGATCCATTTGATTTTATCTGGGATATCGTGACCTTTGGCGATAGTGGTGTGTATGCTGCCACATCATCCGGATTATTCAAGAGTAAAGATGATGGCGAGTCCTGGGATCATGTGCTGGATTTCGGGGGAAAATATCAAAGCACAGAAATTACCCGCACCAGTCAGGGAACTTGCTACGCGACCATTGGTGGTGATGGGCCTGATAATGGGATTTATCAATGTACTGACGGGGAAAACTGGGTGAATATTTCACCAGTGGACTGGCCTGATACCACCACCAGAATTGTTATGAGCATTGCACCATCAGATGAGGATGTGGTTTATTTTTTCACCGAAGTGGCTCATTGGAAACAACGGTTAACAAAATACGTGGATGGGGTAGGCTGGACTGACTTAACGCAGGGTCTGCCGCATAATGCAGAAATGACAACGTATGGCGGGAACATGCTCATCGTATATGTAAAGCCAGATGATGTCAATACTGTTTTTATCGGAACGGTAGGACTTTATAGAAGTACTGACGGCTGCCAATCTTTTGATCTAATTGGTGCATTCAGTGATTTCCATGTTGATCAGCATGCAATCGTCTTCTATCCATCAGATCCCGAAGCAATGATCGTAGGTAATGACGGAGGATTATTTAAGACAACAGAAAATTTGACAGAACCTGAATACGATTCTACCTCGGGTGAGTATCATATCCCATGGGAATCACTGAATAATGGTTATTTGACAACACAGTTTTATACCATATCACTGGATCATGGTACAGAGGGTAGTGAAATGATTTCCGGAGGGATGCAGGATAATGGATGCATGTTCACAACATCTGCAAACCTTTTGGATCCTTGGGAAAACCTCATGTGGGGCGATGGAGGATTTGCAGCCATTAGCAGTGGAGGAGAATACCATTATACAACTCAGGCAGCAACTTTTAGTATTTATCGTCATACCTGGCCGAATGATGAACACAGGTGGACAGAAATCACACCGGCATCCGCGATCGGGATGGGATTGTGGCTTCAAATATTCGTTCTTGATCCTTATGATGAAAAGATCATGTACCTGCCGGTACAGAGAGAGCTGTGGCGAAATACTGACCTCACCCAGATACCCTTTGTATTCCCGCCCGTGCCCACCGATATGAATTGGACCAGGTTAACAAATGTAAAAGATCATTATATTTCGGCTATGGGCATGTCTGGTGCAGAGCCCAGAAGATTGTATTATGGATCAACGCTGGGGAAAATATTCTACATAGATGATCCGCATGAAGGTCAGCCATTGCCCGTAGATGTTACTGGGGACCAATTGCCATTTGCTTATCCACAAGGGGGCTTCGTCAATTGTATCACTGTTGATCCAAGGGATGCTAACAAGGTTATGGTTGCATTTTTGCCTCAGACAATGGCGGGGAAAACTGGACACCTGTAAGCGGAAACCTGGAAGAAAATCCGGATGGTTCCGGATCCGGGCCTTCGGTAAGATGGGTCTCAATCCTGTATGTGGAGGATAAGCCGATTTATTTTGCAGGCACAAGTGCCGGATTATTTGCCACGATAAAACTGGACAGCATGAAAACTGTCTGGGTGCAGGAAGGCAGAGAAACAATTGGTAATGTTGTGGTGGATATGATCGATGTACGGCAGTCGGATGGTTTTGTAGTTGTCGGGACCCATGGCAATGGAGTATACAGCACATACCTAACAGAATGGCCTGAGGGTCTTGGGAGTACAACCATACATGAAGAAAGATTTAAATTGCATCCTGCATATCCAAATCCTTTCACCCAGGCGACAAGCATTAGTTTCTTTCTGCCAGAAGGCGGACCGGTTGGAGTGAAAGTATATGATATGTATGGAAAAGAGGTTGAAACACTGCTGTACAGGTATTGTCAAAAGGGAGAAAACTCTCTTCAATGGAATGCCAATGGACTTCCGGGCGGGACATATTTCATTCGATTTAACTTTGGTCAAATCGAAAAAACACAAAAGGTCCTCCTGCTAAAATAGCCGAATAATAGAAGAAAACGACGTGATCCCATTTACCTCCTCCTGCCACCAGTGGGCCTGGCTCCTCCTGACCGCCCACCGCTTGGGCTGGTAGATCTGCTCCTGTTTTGTTGCTGATACTGTTGTGAACGGTTATAGTTTTGTGTCCCCTGGTTCCGGTTCTGATGGGACCTGTCCATTTGTTGCCGCTGATTGCTTTGCTGCTGACCAGCAGAGGGTTGCTGCCTTGTAGAAGGTTGCTGTCTTGTAGAAGGCTGCTGACTGGTGGAAGGTTGCTGACTGGTGGAAGGTTGCTGCCTGTTTTGTGCCTGTCCCTGCTGGGCTTGCCTGTTCGACTTGTTTTCGTAGTTGCCATTCTGATTGCGCTGGTAAACATTCCCGCTTTTATCAGTGTACATGTTGTTTGGCTGGTTCGAAGGCCGTGCCCTGTTGTTAATATTGTTTGAAGCCTGGGCATTTCTCATGTTGTTTGATTGCCTTACTCCTGAACTGCGGTTGTTATATACATTCCGGTTGGCGTTGCGATGGCCTGCGGCATAACCGGCCCTGTATCCATGGCCATACCCTCGCCTGTACCCATGATGATAGCCATGCCGGTATCCACTGTGATATCCCCGTGGTCCCCAGTATGCTCCCCCGTATGGATGGAATCGCCAGCTGCACCAACCATAACTGAACCCGACTGAAAAGCCCCATCCGGTCCAGGGATTATAATGGACCCCAAATCCCCAGGTCACGGGTCTTGGATAATAGACACTCACGTACCATGGATTATAATAGTATCCTGTACCATAGACAACAACTCCATTGTAGACATAACAATGAGTATAACCAGGCAAATATCCCACATAAACCACTTCGGGGGTGGACTCGTAAATGTATGTATATTTCACATTGTAAACCGGAGATTCAGGTGGCAGGTCATCCAC
The DNA here is from genome assembly GCA_030667765.1 of Bacteroides sp. Classification (GTDB taxonomy): domain Bacteria; phylum Bacteroidota; class Bacteroidia; order Bacteroidales; family SM23-62; genus SM23-62. Next base: position 4,357 of record DAOUVF010000122.1, on the reverse strand, counting down.
TTCATCCGGCCGTTCAACACAAACTTCCCAGGGACCAGCTGGTTTGTCCGACATGAACCAGACAGCATTGTCGACACAGTAATATACACCGTCAATCAACAAAACAGATTTGTCCGTATTCAGGGCATAAGACATATCAGTGCCCTCTATATCTTCAAATTGGGGATCACCATCATATTTTACTTCCACTGTAGCTTCTTTTCGATCGATGGTGGCAGTTTGAGGAATGGATTGCTCCAATAAAGCTGTCTGGGCTTCATCGGTCCCCGGAATACTTGCCTTTACTGTTACCATATCGGAATTATCCGGGATCTTTGCAAAATCTTCAGGAAGCTCATTTGGCTCACGGAATGTCCAGTCACCATCCTGCAATGATTTTGAATAGTACCATCTTCCGGCAAGCAATACATAATGGCTTTGAGAATTTATATCCATAATGATATCACTCTCAGAATTGGCTACATACAAAAGGCTTGTTCCATCAATGGCCTGATAATCAATTTCTCCATCTACCATAATGAGCTCCGCTGGTTTTGTTGCCACAATTAATTCCGGTGCTTCGGTATAAGATTGCGATATGGAGTCTACTTCCGGGTCCTCAATAGATTCTTCTGCGAATTTTTCAATTTTCGAAGGGACTTTTTTGGTTTCTTCCCATCCATCCGTGATCTCTGTTGAAGAATACCAGAAAGGACCACCATGGATGTAATATTCATTCTTTTTTGGATCCTTAACAATAAAGAAGGGAGTATTTACTATATATTCAAAACCCGAACTTTCATCCTTACTCAGGATGGGATCACCATCGATCATCATTAATATTGCAGGTGTGTTTCTGAAATATATGTCCGGGGGGTCATTATTAATCTGATCAGATAATTGTTTCAGGTTTTCAACCTCATCCAGGCTGGCAAGAATCCTGTCAAGTGACATTTCCAGGTTCCATGATTCAATCTCTACAGAAAGCAACTCAGAGAAATTGCTGATTTTCTCATCATCTACAATATCCGGGAAATGGGTCTTGATTATATCCATCTTTTCCAGCAAAACTGTCCTGTTGTCCAGGTCAGTTTCTAATCGTGCTCTGAACCACAGGGCGCCGAAAATCATCTCTTCTTCCGGTACTTTAATGGTCACTGCCATCCGGCCTTCCAGATAGTTATTTTGAAAAGATTCCAGCTGCGGCTGGTAAAGAGTGGTAATTATGCCCTTATCAGATTCAATTTCAATAGGCCATGATAATTTTAGATCTGCTCCCGGGTCATCCGATGCAAAACACCCTAAGAGAAATACTTGTAAGAGAAGGCTGAGTAATGCTATTCTTCTGGTCATTATATGGTAGTTTTTTTGTGATTTGGCGGGCGCAAGTTAAAAAAATTAGTGGTTTAATTCATTAACTTTGATCTGACTGTTTGGAAGATTACTTGATCAATTAAATAGAGAAGCATGAATAAAAAACAGGTAATACTTGAGATTGAGTCAGTTTATACAGCTAATGCCTTCAGTGTTGGTTCGGAGTTTTATATTGGTGCCGGATCGGAAACAAAACCGGAGGTTTACCTCTACGATATAAAGACCGGAAACACCAGCCAGGTTTCAGGTTCTCCCGGTGGTATGATGAGTTTTATACCGGTGCCTGGCAACCCTGATCTGTTTGTCAGCATCATGGGTTTGTTTCCTCCGTTTATCGGTGGGGAAGCCGGACTTTTTATGCATAGGAGAATAAACGGGGACTGGAAAACAAGCCGGGCATTACATTTACCCTTTGCCCATCGATGCGAGATCCTGAACCGGGCGGGCAAAAATTTTCTTTTTGCTGCTACGGTTAGTACATACAAGGAGAATCCACAGGACTGGTCAAATCCCGGGGAATTGCATTTAATAGAACTTGATGATACACCTGGAGCAACATGGGAATCCCGGGTTATTGATAAGAGTGTTACCAAAAACCATGGCATGACGCGTACCCGGATCAATGGAAATGAAACCATTTGTATCTCCGGGATGGAAGGGATCTTTTACCTTGAACAAGATCCTGGAGAAAATTGGGTGATCAGGCCTATGTTTGAGAGGGAAGTGAGTGAGATGACTTTTATTGACCTGGATGGAGACGGGCAGGATGAGCTGGTGACCATTGAACCATTTCATGGAGAAACGTTGAATATCTACAAGAATACTGGCAAAAAATGGGAATGGAGATTCAGTGATTCACTATCCTTCGGGCATGGTCTCAGCAGTGGATTTATACAGCGGAAACCAGTCATTGTTGTTGGGAATCGCAGCGGATCTCTTGCCCTGGAATCATTTTCCGTCCTCGACCTTACAAAAGGGAAGTTTGACAGGTTACTTATTGAAGAAGATGCAGGCCCCACACAAACACAGGTGTTTTCTGTGGGGGATATAGATTATATTCTGAGCGCAAACCAGCAAAAGAATGAGGTAGCGTTGTATTCTTAAATACCCGGATTGCTCACTTTCTTTTTACTACCACATGTGCCAGTTTTTCCCAGTACTGGATAAGTCCGCCGTGGTCGTCTTCCTTCTTTCCATCTGCTTTCAGGGCTTTCATGTATTCGAGAACCTGGGTGGTCAATGGGATTGGAGCATCAATTTCAAGTGCAGTATCCCGGACATTCAACAGGTCTTTGGTGTGCATGCGTATTGGCCCTCCCGGTTTAAAATTACGTTCGAGGATCAATGGCATTTTGGCATCCAGGACAGTACTACCTGCCAGTCCCCCCCTGATTGCCTGAAATACCTTTTCTGCATCCACGCCTGCTTTTTCAGCAAACACCATCGCCTCTGACATGGCAGCCAGATGCAGGGCAACCATGATCTGGTTAGCCAGTTTGCATATGTTCCCACTTCCAATATCTCCAAGTAAAATGGCCGAAGCCCCCATGGCCATCAGGACAGGTTCCACCCTGGCGAATACTTCTTCCTTCCCACCTACCATTATCGACAATGTGCCATCTATGGCTTTAGGCTCACCTCCGCTGACAGGAGCATCAAGCATATCAACATCTTTTGAAGAAGCCATCCTTGATAACCTGATAACAACCATGGGGTCAATGGAACTCATATCGACAATGGTACTACCTGGTTTTGCGCCTTCCAGCACACCGTTTTTTCCGTTTATCACTTCTTCCACTTCAGGGGAATTAGGAAGCATGGTGAAAATCAGTTCGCATGATTCACCAATGTGCCTGGGAGAGTTTCCTTTCAAAGCTCCTGCTGCGATGAGTTCCTTTTCAGGTTCAGGATTGATGTCTGAGACCATCAGTGAATAGCCTGCCTTGATCAAATTAAGAGACATTGGTTTTCCCATGACACCAAGGCCTATAAATCCTATCATCATTTTTTGAGATTGCATGATTGTATAATTTTGAAGTTTTTTGTTCGCTTATTAAAACTCTCTGGCAATCCTGATCATTGTATGGATATTATCCGGGGGCGTTTCTGCGGGAATGGCACATCCAGCATTCAGGATAAACCCGGGCGTTGTTCCAAACAATGCCAGCAACTCTTTTGTTTTCATGGCAACCGTTTGCTGATTTCCTAAAGCCAGCACTCCCGATGGATCAATATTGCCAATAAAAGAACACCGGTTTTTGGTAATATCCCGGGCTAATAAGGCATCGGTCTTATGATCAATTTCCACTCCATCTGCCCCGGTTTCTACCATGTCTTCCAGGATGAGGCCGGTATCACCACAGATATGCAGTATATAGCCCAGGCCCAGCCCCTTGGCTGTTTCTGCCATACTGGCCTCATAAGGCATGGCAAATTCCCTGTACATTTCCGGGGAGATCATTTCGGGTCCCGCCGGACTATCACCATTTGACAGCATGTGAGCACCAGCATCTGCCATCAGGCGCATGAATTGCTGTCCCGCTTCAAGGCAATACGCTAACAGCCGATGAACCCTTTCCTGGTTTTCCGGATCAAGCAGATCCAGCATCCAGTTAGCCGGTGTCCGCATCATGCTTGCAAGGCTGAAAGGTGCCTGGTCACAATTTCCCCTGACCAGGATTTCCTGGCCAAAATACTTAACCAGGATCCTCACCGCTTCAAGCCAGATTTGGATACGCTCGCTATTAATAATTTCCGGCACCCCCAGATCATCCACTTCCTTCAGATCATTCAGGCAACTTTTGTTTGAGCGGGCAGGTTCATTCTCGGGGAAATCAACAGGTACTCCCACAGCCCCGGCGAGTGTTACCGTATCAATATCCACCAATATACCGTCATACTGATACTTCTCTACAGATTGTATAAAGGTATTGGCAATTTTTTGTGGATCGGAACGGTATTCGGCCTGGGAATATCCAGCTTCTTTTGCAGCCATCATGAAATT
>DAOUVF010000156.1 GCA_030667765.1 Bacteroides sp. | reverse complement strand
TTGCATATCCAACTCGGGTGTGACCAGTTTGGTGCGTTCGTTATCATACCCCTGTTTGAAAAATATGGCATTGAAGGTCCCCTCATATGCCGCCGGCGGATTCCTGGTAATATCGATCTGTTCCGGAGGCACCAGCCAGTTGTTGTCATTGGGACTGTGACCACCGTTACGGTATCTCCAGGGCTCATTGCCAGACGCTGTTTCTTCTGTCCAGCCATCCGGCCGGGCTCCTGTTTCAAATCCTTCTGTAAGGTAAGTTGTCTGAGAAGTCCCTAAATACATAGGGAGTAGGCCCAGGGATATTAATATCAGCTTCGATAGTTTCATGAAAATAATTGTTTTTATAGATAACCAAGCACAGATTATTACGTACAATCTGCGCATAGGTTCTAATAATTTCAGTTGAAAATGTACCATAAAGGCAGGGAAGCACTCGCAAAGTGGTTGATTTATGGAGGCTTGATCGTTTTTTTCTGCTGGCGGCCGTCGGTTTCATTGTCGCAGGTAGACAGTGAATTCTGGTTTGTCGTCCCTGAGTTGTCGCACCGGGGAAATACGGGAGGTACGCCCGGCACCCTGCGGATTGCCACCATGGAACTTCCGGCCACGGTGACCATCAGCATGCCTGCCAATCCTTTCGACCCGGTATTGAATCCTACCGGTTTCCAGGATATTGTGGTCAATATTGCCGGGAATTCCACGGCCGCAGTAGACTTAACGCACCTGATAGATGTATTTGGCAGCCCTGTCGACAGACTTGAGAACAAGCCGCTCACGGCGAATGGCATCAATAATTTTGGATTGCACATCACGGCAACCAATATGATCACTGCCTACTGGGAGGTGAACTACGATTTTGGGGCTGACCTGTGGATACTGAAAGGGTCCAATGGACTTGGGACGCTGTTTTATACGCCTTTCCAGACAGTTTATGACAACCGGAATTTAATCCCCAGGGCCTATTCCGCTATTGATATCGTGGCTACAGAAGATAACACCCAGGTCACCATCACCCTGCCTCCGGGGATAGCTGCCAGCTATGGCTTTTTTCTTACCCCGATCCCGGCTGGCGGGACCCAAGTGGTAACCCTCAACAGGGGACAGACCTTTTCTGTTTTCCCTCGCAACTACAGCATCCTGGCTGCCGACCGGCTGGCCGGGACAAGGATAGAATCCACCGCACCCGTGGCCGTGACGGTAAAAGACGATGCCATCGCATCAGGTTCACAGGGCCAGGATCTGGTGGGAGACCAGCTGGTACCGGTGGATGTCATCGGGGACAATTATATTGTACCTGAAATCAACAATCCCAACCACGTCTATGTCCTTGCGACCGAAGACAATACCAACATTTATGTATATGATGTCGATGGTTTACCTATTGGTCCCACACCCTACGTGACCCTCAACCAGGGAGAGCAGGCACTGGTGGTGGTCCTAGGTGGGACCAAATACAACCGTATCACTTCCAGTGATCCGGCCAAACCCTTTTATGTTTTCCAGATGGGGATCGAGAACCAGAGCCGGGGAGGGGCGCTGGTCCCTGCCATTGGATGTACCGGGAACACGCAGCTGGCATTTACCAGGGCCAGAGCTGACAATAAGTTTTATTTTTTCATCATTACCGAAAGGGGGAATGAGGACAAATTCCTGATCGACGGGGTAAGGGACGATGGGATCATCGATCCGGGCGCGTTCACGGAAATGGCCGGCAGCGACGGATGGGTGGTCCTGTTCACAAACTCCATCAATTCCAATATACTCACCGTTGGCCAGCACCTGGTGCAGAATACCGGTGGGATCTTCCACCTGGCCATCCTGAACGGTTTCCCGGGAGCTTCCCGGGGAAGGTTGTATTACGGGTATTATTCTGATTTCGGGGGACTCAACATCGGGGCTACGGTGGCGGGGACGAACTCCTCGGTGGTCAGGGCCTGTTACGGGGATCCGGTTCAGCTCTATGCTTACGGGGGGACGGACTATCTATGGACCCCCGATACCTACCTGGACGATGCCACCAGCAACATGCCCACGGCCATCAACCTGCCGCCGGGACCGCATAACTATAATGTCATGGTATCCGGTGCCTGTGGAGAAGATTCCGTGGATCTTACAGTGCTGGTATCCACGCCCGTAATTGCCTTCTTTGAAACCAGTGTATCCTCCGGCTGCTCGCCCCTGGAAGTCCGGTTTGATGACCAATCCTCGGGAACATTCTCATGGCAGTACGACCTGGGGGACGGTACCCCCCTGATACGCTATGACCTGGATCCGGTCACACCTTATCCGCCGCCGCCCAATTACCCGGATCCATTTTCCATCAACCATGTCTATACCAATACCACCAACCTGCCCATAGAATATACCGTTACCCTGCTTGCCAAGAACGAAAGCGGATGTTCGGACATTTATACGAAAACCATTGTTGTCTATCCGGAGATCCATTCTGACTTCTTTGTGGACAGGGACAGCGGTTGTGAACCCCTGCTGGTCCAGTTCCAGAATAATTCATCAGGAGATACAGCCACCTGGGTATGGGAGTTCGGTGATGGAGGGTCCTCCGTAGAGTCTGATCCGCAACATGTATACAGAAACCAGTTCGGTCCCGACAACCTGGTATTCGAAGCCAGGCTGATAGCCACTTCCCCGTATTTCTGCCGGGATACCTCGAGCCACTTTATTACGGTAAGCCCTTACATTGAAGCTAATTTTGCCTTTGACACGGTATATGAGTGCACTCCGCATGAAATCTGGATCACCGATCAATCCTACGGAGCCGATTTCTACTCCTGGGATTTTGGTGACAGCACCACATCCACCTCTTCGGGTCCGACCATAACAAAGACCTATGTAAACAACACGCCCTTCCCGGTAACCTACACCATCACGCTCAGGGTGGACAACGAGGAGGGCTGTTTTGACTCGATAGCCCGCGATGTCACCATATTCCCGGAGATCAACGCATCCTTTATCGCCAATCCCGTGGAAGGCTGTTCCCCGTTTGAGATAGTCTTTCAGAACAACTCTAGCGGAGCGTCCAGCTATTTCTGGGATTTCGGGGATGGTGGCACCTCCACGGATATCCATCCCATCCACCTTTATGAAAGGAACATGATGGACCATGACACGGTCTACACGGTCTCACTGGTAGCCACTTCAGACGAATTGTGTACGGATACAGCCTTTTTCGATGTGACCATACATCCGTATATCGAAGCAGCCTTTACGGTGGAGGATATCATAGGATGCCACCCGTTTACGATCACCATAGACAACCAGTCAATTGGTGCTGACGAGTATTTCTGGGACTTTGGAGACGGGAGTCCCATTTCAAATACCAGTGCAGCCAGTTTTCAGCATACCTATTTGAATCCAGGCAATGCCACTGTTGTATACCCCTTGCAACTGATCGTCCGGAACATACAGGGCTGCACCGACACACTTGTCAGTTATATCAGTGTGCATCCTGAGATCACAGCCAGTTTCACCACGGATGCATTTGAGGGCTGTCACCCGTTGACGGCATCATTTACAGACCTGTCAGTGAATGCCGACATCTACCTTTGGGATTTCGGGGACGGGGCCTCCTCCCTGTTGCCATCACCGGTGCATACATTTAATAATTTTGGGACCAAAGATACCACTTATATAGTGACCCTGAAAACCTCCACTGCAGATGGAGAATGTGTCAAGTCAGTATCATGGTCCATGCTCATCCACCCGAACGTAGAGGCGGAATTCTCTTTCTCGGAGGCACTTGGATGCAACCCCTTTGAGGTCACATTCGAAAATCTTTCCATAGGCGGATTAAACTATACCTGGGACTTTGGGGACGGAACTGTTATCACAACTCTGGATCCGGGTCCCCTGACCCACACCTTTGTCAATAATGATTTTAATAACATACAGGATTATGAAGTCATCCTTTTGGTTGAAAATGCTGCCGGCTGTACCAGCGAAAGGAGAAGGACAGTCCGCGTATATCCGGATATCCAGGCTGGATTCAACGCTTCTGTTACAGAAGGCTGCCATCCATTGAGTGTTGATTTTACGAACCAGTCAAACGGGGCCCTGACCTATGTCTGGGATTTCGGTGACGGTTCCGCTTCCAGTTTGCAGGATCCCTCGCGCACCTTTACGAATACAGGAACGGTGGATTCCATCTATACAGTCACCCTGGTTGGTACGGCAGCCAATAATTATTGCCACGATACATTCTCCGTGGATATCACCGTGCATCCCTATGTTCAGGCTAATTTCACCATTCCTGACCCACTGGGATGCAATCCTTTCGATGTGGTATTTGAAAACGCCTCGACCAATGCCAGCCTGTACAGGTGGGATTTTGGAGATGGGACGGATACGGTAACCAATACAATGGATCCCTTTGTTCACCGTTTCACCAATACTGATTTTGCAAATCAGCAGGACTATGAGATCACACTGGTAGCCGAGAATTTTGCCGGATGTACCAGCGAGATCAGGAGGACCATTACCGTGGAACCGGATATTGTCGCCAGGTTCAGCGCCAACCCGATCGATGGATGTCATCCCCTGGCAGTAGATTTCACCAACCTGTCCAATGGTGCCGCATATTTCCTTTGGGATTTCGGGGACGGGACCACCTCACAGCTGACCCATCCTTTCCGGATCTTTACCAATACCGGGACCGCGGATAGCACTTATCGGGTATGGTTGTATGCAACAGCTTTCAATAACGTCTGCCAGGATTCATTTTTCCTTGACATCACCGTACATCCTTATATCAATGCCGATTTTACCTTTGAGGAAAGCATTAATTGTACCCCTACCTATGTCCAGTTCAATAATGCATCTGTCGGGGGCGGGACATTCTATTGGGATTTTGGAGACGGATCGGATACAATCACTACATCAACGAACCCAATCACACACCGGTTTACCAATATAGATTTTACCAGCCAGCAGGATTATGAGATCACGCTGGTGGCCGAAAATTTTGCGGGCTGCACCAGTGAGATCAGGAGGACCATTACCATTGAACCGGATATCGCCGCTCAATTCAATGCAAGCCAGGTCATGGGATGCCACCCGCTTGAGGTGGATTTCACAAACCTGTCTGACGGAGCCGCTTATTATCTGTGGGAATTTGGAGACGGAACCAGCTCAGAACTGGCGAATCCTTCCCAGACCTTTAACAACCTGGGATCCGCGGATACCACCTATCGTGTATGGCTGTATGCCTGGGCCTCAAACAATTTCTGTCGGGATTCTTTTTACCTGGATATCGTGGTCCATCCTTATATCAATGCCGATTTTGCCTTCCTGGAAGGCATACATTGCAGTCCATCCACGGTACAATTCAATAATGCTTCTATTGGCGGTACTGCATTCCACTGGGACTTTGGGGACGGATCAGATACCCTTACTACGGATAAGGATCCTGTGGTTCATATATTTAATATTTCCAGTTATACGGACAATCAGATATTCCAGGTACACCTGACTGCTGAAAATGCCGGCGGTTGTATCAGCGAGATCACCAAAACCGTAGCCGTGTATCCAGCCATAGAAGCCGCTTTCTCCATGAGTATTGATGAAGGCTGCCATCCCTTGGACGTGGATTTCACCAACCTGACCAACGGCGGTTATACCTATTCATGGGATTTCGGGGATGGATCTTCCAGCGATGCGGATGCTCCGGGACATACCTTCACCAATTTCTCAGATGCTCCCATCACCAGACAGGTGCTTCTGTCAGCGGTTTCCCGCTTTGATTGTCACAGTGAGATCACTGGTGAAATCACCATACACCCGAAACCAAAAGCCAGATTCGAGACCGACAGGATCATAGATTGTCCGCCCTTTGACCTTCCCATGGCCAATACTAGCCTCAATGCCGACCAGTACACCTGGATCTTCGGAGACGGGGATACCCTGCACACAAACACCATGGATCCGTTGAATCATATCTACACCAATACCACAGGCGACATAGCCACCTATGAAATGATGCTGAGGGCAGCTTCAAACTTCGGCTGTGTAGATTCTTCCAGGCAGAAAATTTATGTCTATCCGGGAACCATTGCTGATTTCGATTTCAACCAGGATGGCTGCAGCCCGTTATCCGTTGGGTTCACCAATGAATCCATCCGCGGATACTCTTACCTGTGGGAATTTGGTGATGGGACCAGCATGAGCATACAGGATCCGACCAATATTTATTTCAATTTATCAGATCAGGACATTATTTATTACGTCAATCTGACAAGCACCTCAGAACACGGTTGCATTGATTCCAAAACCGACAGTGTATTCGTGTATGCCCAGCCGGAAGCTGAATTTATTGCCCTGCCTTCTCATCAGGAATTTCCTGCCTCAACGGTCAGTGTGGATAACATGACCAATCCTGGCACCTGGAACTATCTGTGGGACATGGGAGATGGTTCCACCTCATCCCTCGAAGATCCACAGCCACATACCTATGCCACCTGGGGAGAATACGTAATTGATCTTCATGTCTCGTCCGCCCATTGTGCTGATTCAATATCCCATACCATCCGTATTTTCCCGGCAGCCCCGATCGCCGCTTTTGATACCAATTATCCGGGATGTGAGCCGCATACCGTACAATTCACGAATAATTCAATGTATGGGGACTCCTACCTATGGGAATTTGATGATGGCAGCACCTCGACGGAATTCGAACCCCTGCATACTTTTACGGAATTCGGCATCTACAATATAAAATTGACCGTAACGGGCGATGGGGGAATAGATTATGCCTACCACCAGGTGGAAGTGTATCGGAACCCCATCGTTAATTTCAGGGTTGCTCCTGTTGAGGTGATGCTGCCTGACCAGGAGATCAAATTGTTCAATCTGTCCGAGCACGGGGTGACATTCCTGTGGGATTTCGGGGATGGCAGTATTTCCGCAGATGAAAGTCCCACGTACCTGTATTCAGACCTGGGCACCTACGACATTTCACTTGATGTCTGGACACAGAATGGTTGTACTGACAGGCTTGTTAAACCTGAAGCTGTGACAGTTCTCGGCAAAGGTCTGATCATGTTCCCCAATGCCTTCAAACCGATTCTGACGGGTCCTAGCGGGGGATATTATACCATG
>DAOUVF010000367.1 GCA_030667765.1 Bacteroides sp. | reverse complement strand
TCTACAGCCAGAAACTGGCGAATCTGCATTTCTGGTGCCACCTGATTGGTGGAATTGGCATGGGAGCATTTATGGGGATGGCAGGATTGCAGGGAATGCTCAGGCGTACCCTCTATGTCGATGGTGAATTCAATACGTTGATGATCCTGGCGGCCCTTTCGGGAGCCCTCATCCTGATTGCCTTCCTGGCTTTTTTCTACAACATCGTGATGAGTGTGGGACTGAATGGAGTCATTGGCATCTTCACGCGATCCGGACTGGATAAGAAGCAACTGCTACCAGAAACCACCTGATCGCAGGCGGTAGATCTGACCACCTATTAGAATAGGATATAAAAAACCAGGCTGACTTTCGTGCAAGCACCAAAGAAGGCCTGGTTTTTTTATCCATTCCAATAATTACTTAGCCTCACCACCTACGATCAGGCGAATACTGATTGAGTTGACTAAATAGTCCAGCCTGGCCCCCGAATAGAATCCGAAATATTCCAGGCGGTAGGCGATAGAGGATCCCATTTTATTCATGTGGCGCCATTCTACTTCAAAATCAGTATGGTTTAACAGGTTCAAAGAGCCAGCCTGCAGATTACTATGCATATTGGAGATGATATCAAAGGCATGCAGGTCATGGTAATAGGTGTCCTCAAGTCCATCGGGACGGGAAGCAAGCCCAATGACTGAATTGGCCAGCTGGAACCTGAGTTTTTGTTTTTTGAAATTCTTGTCCAGGATCAACCTGGGACCGGCATCTATGAAGGTGAACCAGAAAATGTGACCGCTTTCCAGTTCTGTAAATATCTGCAGGTAATAATTCATGGACACATATGCACCCAGATAAAGTGAAACATCGTCATCATCCACCAGGGGCCAGCCTCCGGCCAGGTCCAATGGCTTGAAATGCAGGTTGACACCCATGGTTTCTCCCCCTATTGCCGCCCCGGCAGCGATTGCTGCTTCATACCGGGAAAAACCGTAAATGGACTGCTTGATTTGATTATAGCCCAGGGAGAAATTGGGTCCCATGAACACATGCCCAAAAATGTTCTCGTCTTTCAGGATGAAGAATTGGGGTTCAAGATATATGCTGGATGAACTGTAGGATCTTTTCCTGCGCTGGGCTGAAATATCTGACGTACAGCAGATCAGGAAGATCAGCACCAAAGAAACCAGGCCATATGTCCATCTGGCTATTATCATCTTTCAACCTTTTATGCGTTATACGAAATCAGCTCTACTATGGTTGCTTCAGGGGCAGGCCAAAATAAAAACGGGCTGCACGGGTTCCGTTTTTACTGATCCCGTATTTTTTCCATTTAACCGGTAAAAATTCTCATTCAGCATATTTTTTTTCCATAAGCCCTGAACGGGTCATAGATTTGATGTAGATATTTAAAAAACCACAGCCATGAAAAAAATACTGATCACATTAATCATATTGCTTGGCTTACTTTTCAGCATGCTGGCCGGCACTGGATACTCTGCCAGCAATGAATATACGCAGACCATTCGGGGGACTGTCACGGATGCTGTAACAGGATACCCCCTGATCGGGGCCAATGTTATATTATTAAACTCAAATCCACTGGTGGGGACGATCACCGATGTGAACGGTCATTTTGAGCTCGCTGCAATACCTGTTGGCCGTCAAAACCTGGAGGTTAGCTATGTGGGGTATTATAATAAGATCATCCCGAATATCCTGCTGACCTCCGGGAAAGAGGTCGTTTTGCAAATCCGCCTGGAGGAAAAAGCCATTGAAATGGAAGAGGTTGTTGTAAAAGCCGGCAGGAGAAAGGACCAGGCCATTAACGAAATGGCCACAGTAAGCGCCCGTACATTTTCTGTTGAGGAAACTGAGCGTTTTGCCGGCAGCCTGGGAGATCCGGCCCGTATGGTAGCCAATTACGCAGGTGTAATGACCCAGAATGATTCCAGGAATGACATCATTATCCGTGGGAATTCACCCATCGGTGTGCTCTGGAGGATGGAAGGGGTTGAGATCCCCAATCCCAATCATTTCGGGGCGCTGGGAACCACCGGCGGACCCGTAAGCATGGTAAACAATAACATCCTGGCCAATTCTGATTTCCTGACTGGCGCCTTCCCTGCAGAGTATGGCAATGCGACCGCCGGGGCTTTTGATCTGAACCTGCGGTCGGGCAATAACCGGAAGGCTGAATTTACGGGACAGATCGGGTTCAATGGCTTTGAGGCAGGTATTGAGGGACCTTTTCTGAAATTGCAGAATGGACAGAAAGCCTCTTATCTGGCCAATTTCAGGTATTCCACCCTGGAAGTCATGGATAAACTGGGATTCAATTTTGGGACGGGTGAGGCCATCCCCCAGTATAAGGACCTTACTTTCCTGGTAGACCTGCCCGGTGCAAGGCTGGGGAGGTTCAAGGTATTCGGACTATGGGGGGACAGCTTCATAAAATTGGGCCGTGAGCCTTCCGATACCAATTCCAATAGTTACTCCAACCGTGGAATGGCTACTGATTTTGGATCTGGACTGGCTGTCATAGGCATGTCACATACCTACTATTTCAATGAAAAAACCAGGATCAAATCCACACTGTCTTACCAGCAGACATATTCCACAACGGTCCTGGATTCTGTCCACCAGGATCTCCCCGAGGTCCCATTCCTGAGAAGCAGGCAGCAAGAGAACAGATGGTCGTTCAGTACACAGTTCAGGCAGAAGATCAATGCCAGGAACAACTATAGTTTTGGACTTGTCCTGGACAATTTTAATATCGATTACATCGATAGCCTTAACCATCCCGATTACGGGGAGTTCATAACCCGTGCTGATGTAGCTGGACAAATGGCCATGGTGCGTGCCTATGGACAATACCAGCATCATTTCGGAGAACAATTGACCGCTTACACCGGACTCCACCTGCAATACTTCGGGCTGAATGATGAAATAGCTGTAGAACCAAGGCTGGGAGCCAGGTATAAACTAAATATCAGGAATACTTTCAATCTGGGTTTTGGTTTGCATAGCCAGATCCAGCCCAAGGTCATCTATTTTGCCCAGACATGGGACAGCATATCACGGGCCTATCATAAGACTAACGTGGATCTGGGTTATACACGCAGCAGTCATTTTGTCCTGGGATATGACCACCTGTTCAATCAAGATTTCAGGATCCGCATGGAGACATACTACCAACATCTTTACAATGTCCCTGTCAAAGAATCCTTCCCTGAGTTTTCACTTATCAACGCGGGGGATTTTTTCGGACTGCCGATGGAGGACAGCCTGGAAAACAATGGGACAGGCCAGAATTACGGCATAGAACTGACCGTGGAGAAATTTCTCAGCAAGGGTTATTATTTCCTGTTTACAGCCTCGCTGTTTGATTCAAAGTACAGGGGAGCGGATGCAAAGCTCAGGAATACTGCTTTTAACGGTAACTACGTGTTCAACCTCCTGGGGGGGTATGAAAGGAAGCTGGGCAGGAACCTCAGGCTAACCCTTGACCTCAAAACCGTCCTGGCAGGGGGGCGCCGGCACGTGCCGATCGACCTGGAAGAGTCCATCCGTACAGGCGGGGAAGTGAGGGACTGGAGCCGGGGCTATGAGGACAGGTATAATGATTATTTCCGGACTGATTTCCGGATCGGGATTAAATTGAACGGAAAAAGGGCCAGCCAGGAATGGGCCATTGACCTGCAAAACCTGACCGGGTTCCAAAGCATCTTCATGGAAGGTTATGA
>DAOUVF010000452.1 GCA_030667765.1 Bacteroides sp. | reverse complement strand
CTCTTCGTTTCCTCGTTCCGCAGGGGGATCATGATTACATTGCTTGGCTCAAATCCAAGGTCTTTCTCCCTCATGAATGTGAGTTGTCTGTATATGACCACTGTTCCAATGATCAATGCGGTCGAAACGGCAAACTGAATAAAGACGAGTGCATTCCTGAGCAGGCTGTTTGAGGATCCCGCCTTAATCCTTCCCTGTAACACCCGGATCGGATTAAAGGCAGAAAGGTAAAATGCCGGATAACTTCCGGCAAAGATACCTACAACCACTGCCAGCAGGATAAACCCCAGGGTCATTTGCCAGTCCAGTATGTATTGCATATCAAGATCCTTCCCGGTAATGTTATTGAAAGTGGGCAGGATCAGCTCGATCAGGAAGAAGGTGATGAACAGTGAGATCAGGCTGATGATTACCGATTCCCCGATAAATTGCCTGATCAGGTGTTGCCTGGAGGAGCCAACTACTTTTCTGATGCCCACTTCGCGGGATCTGTTGGCTGATTTGGCGGTGGACAGGTTCATGAAATTGATACTGGCAAGGATCAGGATGAAAATGGTGATGGCGATCAGGATATAGATATAACTGATATCACTGTTGTTGCCTATCTCAGCCATCAGGTTTGAATGCAGGTGGATACTGGTGACAGGCTGGAGAAAAAGCTCAAACCTGATATCTGCTTCCTGAATTTCGTCAGACATATATTTGATAAGGAATTCAGGCATTTTAGCCATCAATGATTCCAGGTTTGCCCGTTCATCAAGCATTACATAATTATACATGGCAAAATTACCCCAGGTATTCATCCACCACTCCCCCTGAAATTCCACCAGGGTGGAATAGGAGATCAGGGCTTGGAATGTGAAATGGGAATTGTCAGGATAGTCCTCACATACCCCTGTCACAGTTAAATCTGCCTGGTCGTTGTAACGCAGCACTTTTCCCACGGGATACTCATCACCGAAATACTTCCTCGCAACCGATTCAGTAAGCACAATGGACCTGGGCACCTCAAGGACTGTTTCAGGATCACCATAAAGAAGCGGTATTGTGAACATTTTAAAAAATGATGAATCGGCGAAGAGTATATCATCTTCATAAAATTTCTCCTCCCCGAAGGCAAACAGGGAATTATGGGGTGGGTTGACCCGGGTGTAATCGATAACCTCAGGGAAATCATTTACCAGAGCGGGACCGAAAGGGGGGGATGAGACAGCCACATCGATTTGCTGTCCGGAAATTTCCCCATGAATGGCTACCCTGTAGATACTGTCGGCATTTTCATGGAAACGGTCATACCCGAGTTCATGTACGATATACAGGATGATAAGGGCACTGACTGTCAACCCGATGGTCAATCCTAAAATGTTGATGATAGCAAAACCTTTCTGGCGTACCAGGTTGCGGAGAGCAATGGTAATGTAATTTCTCAGCATACAGCCTAAAAGTTACAAAAACCGGGGTGGAATAAAAACCTTATTGTAATTCTTTCTAGGCGAATAGCTAGCTCAGGAATCTATCTCTGCACGCAGGATTTTCGTTCGTTATGAGTGGTTAAAGCTTTCAGGACAGCTTCAGGATCTGTGGCGGCCTGCACATCGTCATCCTTGTATACAAGCTTTCCATTCCCGTCTATCACATAGGTCCACCGGGATGTTGTGACCCCACGGCTGAGCTGCAGGGTTTTTCCATCGACCTCTTTTTCGATGGTACCTCCATCCCTGGTCGGCACACCAAATAATTCAGCGATTTTGCCATCAGCGTCAGACAGGAGGGTGAAATTCAGGTTATGAAAAGCCTTGAATGCTTTGAGGTTTTCATGATCATCCCCGCTCACACCGATCACATGTGCATTGATCTTGCCGAAGGCATCATCATGATCCCGGTAGCTGCAGGCTTGTTTGGTGCATCCACCGGTGAAGGCGGCCGGGTAGAAGTATATTACCAGGTAATCCGCCCGCTGGTCGGACAATTCCCATACATCCCCGCTTTCATCAGTAGCGGAGAAATTGGGGACCTTATCCCCCTTTTCGAGGGGAGAGGCGGCATAAATATTAAGGGTAACCAGGAGAACGGGTATGAAGAAAAGTAGTCTTTTCATGGTTGATAGGGCATTATTTATATTATCAGGAAATGAAATTACTGATTTAATGCTAATCAGGGATGATCCATGATGAATTTATATAATATTTAACAATCCCTATTCGCGCAGAATACCAGGCAAAATACCAATGCAAAGAAAATGTGTTTAGACTTCATCCAGGGATTTAAAACCCTGTCCCAGGACTTCCTTGGCGTCAACTACCGTAACAAATGCATCCTGGTCTATCTTCCTGATATGGTTTTCGAGCAATACCAGTTCCCTGCGGTTGACCGTTGTGAAAATTACAGGTCTTTCTTTTCCCTCGTACAGACCGGAGGCATGCAAAAGGGTACCACCCCTGTTCAGGTGATGTATGATGATCTCCTGGATCTCCTGGTATTTTTCTGAAATGATATAGACTGACTTGGCATAGTTGGCACCTGTAAGGGTGGCATCGATGACTTTCCCGGAAATGAAGATGGTCAGCCATGAGTACAGTGGTATTTTCCAGTCTCCAAAGGCCGCCAGTCCCAATAAAACGATCACAGAATCAATATATATCAGCAATTGTCCCAGGACGCGGATCCCGATAATGGTCAGGGGAATGTTCATGATCAGCCCCATTAATCCCACTGGTAATCCATCCGGTGCGAATTTGAATATGCCTTCAGTGAGATAATGGATGACGATGCTGATACCATACACTCCTCCCGGTACGATCCTGTGCGGCGTAATGAAAAAGACATAGCCGGCGGCCATAATGAAGGAGCCAATG
>DAOUVF010000290.1 GCA_030667765.1 Bacteroides sp. | reverse complement strand
TCCTCAATGCCATTGGCTTTTACCAGGTAGCCCCGGGGCATCCTGTTTACACCATTGGAAGGCCCCTCTTCGACAGGGTAGAGATCGCGATTGGTGAGGGAAAGACTTTTACCGTGATAACAAAAAACAACAGTGAAGAAAACCGTTATGTTCAGGAAGTGTACCTGGACGGTGAAAGGCAGCATGACCTGTTTGTCCATCACCGTGATATTATGAATGGAAGGACCCTTGAGATGGTGATGGATAGTACCCCTGCCATGGATTTTCCGGCCAAGTAGAGTCCGTCCATATCTCCCTCCCGGTCCATCGTCAATTATTTCACCACCTAGACTTCTCAGGGCCCAGATTTCCGTAACATGGTTGGTCAGTTCCCGGATAATCCAACATAATATTATATTTTCAATGATTCATTATAAAGATTGTAAAACCTGCGCCAATGAAATCCTTAAAAATAGTTTTATCAGCCTATATTATCTCCATATTGCTTTCATGCTCATCCGAAGAGTCAGTTTTCAACCTAAACAGTATTAACCATTTGTATAAGAAACCATTGAGATGAAAAATGAATGCAAAAAGATCAATTTCCTGTTGCTATTTCTCCTGATGATTACATATACGGGGAATGCACAAAAAAACACCAATGAGAGAGCCCAATGGTTTACCGATTCGAGGTTCGGCATGTTTATTCACTGGGGTGTTTACAGTGGTGCTGAAGGCACCTGGAAAGGAGAGAAACTTCGTTACGATAATGATTACGCAGAATGGATCTTTTACCGGAACCGTATTGCCCGCAATGAATATACAGGCATACTTGACCGCTTTGACTGGGAAGAGATTAATCCTGAGGAGTGGGTCTTACTGGCCAAAAAAGCCGGGATGAAATATGTGACCATAACGGCTAAGCACCACGATGGTTTTGCACTTTGGGATAGTAAAGCAAGCGATTATGATGTGGCAGATTTCACCAATCCAAAACGTGATATCATCAAAGAATTATCTGACGCCTGTAAAAAACACGGATTAAAATTAGGACTATACTATTCTCACTGGGTTGATTGGGAACACCCGAACGGTTGGGATCATTCCAAAGAAATATATGGTATTACAGATCAACAGTATGACCAGTACTGGCAGGAAAAAGTCATTCCGCAAATGAGGGAGCTTCTAACCAATTATGGAGAGATCGGATTGATCTGGTTTGATATGTGGATCCACCACTCGGGTTCTATCGTTACAAAAAAACAACTCCTGCAGCTGAAAGGAATAATCCGGCAACTTCAACCAGATTGCCTTGTGAACTCACGGCTGGGATTATCCATCGAGGAAGATAGTGACATCGATTTTAAAACACTTGGAGACAACCAACTGGGTAGCAGGAAGGAAGAATTCCCATGGCAGTCCCCCGCTACAGTGGCACATTCCTGGGGTTTTCATGCATTGGAAGAGCAGTGGAAATCAACTACAACCCTCCTTCATTCCCTTATTAACAATGTTAGCCTCAATGGTAATTTCATGCTGAATATCGGTCCCCGTGCCAATGGCGATGTGCCTTATGAAATTTCACACCGGCTCCGGGAGATGGGGGACTGGCTCGCGGTCAATGGCGAGTCGATCTATGGCAGCCAGGCTTTTGACCTGGTAAAAGATCAACACGATTGGGGTAAAATTACCTGTAAACAGGATGCAGGTGGTAAGACGAAATTGTACCTGCATGTATATAACTGGCCTTTAAGTAAAAAGCTACCTGTGACAGGGATTAAAGGGAAACCTGTCAAAGCCTATTTGCTGGCCGATAAACAAAAATCGGAAATTCCTCTTTTAACAAATCAAGTCTTCACCATATTGGAGCTTCCGGAACAACAACCTGATCCATATGTCTCGGTTGTTGTATTAGAGTATGACCACTATCCTGATACTGAACAGGGATTGGCAGCACAATCAGTTTTTGGCGGCTATTCCCTGAAACCATCGAATGCCATTAACCTGGATGGAGATTGTCTTGTTGAGAATGCACAACGGTTCGGTTCCATCCCGGCCCATATTGAAGTATCGAAAAAAAGTACCTATCAATGGCGTATTTATATTGATAAACCCATGTCTTTTTTTACCGATGTTTCCTATAACTACCAGGGAAAGATGGGGAAGGGGACCGTCACGGTAAAATCAGCGGGAGTTTTACTTTCAGTACCGGTTCAACCAACCGGCAGATATGTTGGAGAACCAAACCGGGAATGGCATATTGACAGTTTTAACGCCCACCGGATTGGGAAGTTAACATATTCAGAGTCAGGATATTATGATATCATCCTGGAAGTAGATCCTGCGAAAAACGAGACTATAGATTTCCAATGGCTATGGTTGGGAGAAGTATTATAGACTTTACCCTTTCCTCTTTTTTAATTATCTTCCTGCTGAAGTAAAATGTTATGGTGAACCTGTTATTACTGAAAGCATTCCTTCTTTTAATTACCGGGCTGAATTTCCATCTCCCGGATGAATATGCTGAAAAGAAGAAAAATTTCGCAGATCACTGGCAGTACATAGGGATAGCCGTTGAGGAGCCGGGGTTTACTGTTTGGGGGACATCTCCCATTGTTGGTGATGACGGGAAAATCCATCTTTTTGCAGCAAGATGGCCTGCAGAGCTTAAGGTAGATCCCGGTTGGCGTTCACACAGTGAGATCGCTCATTATGTCGGATCATCGCCGGAAGGGCCTTTTCATTTTTCGGAAATAGCTTTGAAAGGATCAGGAAAGGAGACCTGGGATAAATTCGGGGCACATAATCCTGCCATACACAAGGTCGGAGACAGGTATGTTTTACTGTATATAGGGAACGATAATCCTGAAAGTCCCCCTCATCCTGCCAATCAAAAAATCGGGATGGCCATTTCAAAATCCTTATTCGGGCCCTGGGAGAAGGTAAATAAGGATGGACTGGTCCTGTCAGCTCCCGGGGATGATAAATACTGGAACTATCAGGCATCCAATGGAGTGAACAATCCTGCCCTGTTACAGCATCCCGCAGGTGGCTTTTTTTTGTATTTCAAATCTGAAGGTGGGAAAATGGGACTTGCCATTGCCAGGCAGATTGAGGGTCCATACGTACAATTGCCTTTCCCCGTAACGTCAAATAACCAGGCCATAGAAGATGGATATGCTTTTCTTTACAGGGAGAAAGTTTGCCTTCTGACTACTGACAATCATGGACTGATTGAAAAAGGAGGAGGTTTGCTGTGGAAGTCTGATGATGGAATACGCTTTGATGAAGTGGAACAGGGGTTTTATCCTGCTGTTAAATATCTGGGCAGGGATAAGCTGAAAAAGGCCAGCAAACATTATGGAGGGGATATCATTAAGTTTGAAAGGCCGCAGGTTTTGATGATCAATGGGGAACCTGCTTACCTGTACGCACCCTCCGGCTATCATTTTTTCGGAAAGGAAAGCACTGCAAGCTATGTATTGAAGTTTAAATAAGAATAACATGAAGTTAAAAAACTGTAGTATCGTCTCTCTGTTTGTGATCATCCTCATTGTCCTTTCGAGCTGCACCAGGAAGGATACACTGGTAGTCTCTCCGGACCATAACCTGGTTTTCAGTGAACTGGCTCAAACCTGGGATGAAGCCATCCCCCTGGGTAATGCGATGTTAGGCAACCTGGTGTGGCAGAAAAATGGCAGGCTCAGGTTTTCACTTGACCGGTCAGACCTCTGGGACCTTCGACCCATGAAGAACATTGACTTCGACAAATGGAAGTTCAGGGATGTTTATAAGCACTGGAAGGCAGATCAGTATGAAAAGGTACAGGCTGCCTTTGATGTACCTTATAATCAGCTGGCCGCCCCTTCAAAGATCCCGGCCGGAGCCCTGGAGTTTGATATCACCGCATTGGGAGAGATCAGCTCCGTGAGCCTTGACCTCAGCTCTGCCACCTGCCTTGTTAAATGGGTAAACGGCAGCAGGCTGACCAGCTTTATCCATGCTGAGAAGCCTGTGGGCTGGTATAAATTTGAGGATATCCCGGAAGGCTTAAGCATCGAGCTGGTTCCGCCGGCCTACAGCAAAAAAGGTAACCGTCAGCGTGTGGATCAGTCCATGAGTGACCTGGACCAGCTGGGTTATCCGCAGGGAGAGATCCTCGTGGAGGGGAATTCCATCACCTATAAACAGCAGGGCTGGGCTGATTTCTCATACCAGGTACATACCCGGTGGGAAGCCGGGAAGAATACGCTGGAAGGATGCTGGTCAATATCCTCGAAAAACACTGGATGGGAGGAAAGTCCCCCGGCAAACGAAATCGTATCAAACGAAATGGACAAAGGGTACCGGGTATCTTTTGAGGAGCATGTTCACTGGTGGAAAGATTACTGGAGCCGGTCGCAGGTTGAGATCCCGGATCCCCTGCTTGAAAAGCAATATTACCTGGAGATGTACAAGTTCGGTGCAGCGGCCCGGAAAGATGCTCCCCCCATCGCCCTGCAATCTGTATGGACAGCTGACAACGGAAAACTCCCGCCAT
>DAOUVF010000474.1 GCA_030667765.1 Bacteroides sp. | reverse complement strand
TTTACAATTCATCATGCCCGTCGAAATGATCAGCAAAAGGGCAATAAGGACTGAAGATGGGGATAATACAGATCTTCTCAGACTCATTATACGCTTTTTTTTTATCCATTGGTTTTCCGAACCGAAGGTAATAAAAAGATCGGGTCTTGACATTGGCCAGATACTTCCGTATCTTACGGTTAGCCCCAAAATATTACTATCATGAAAAACTATCTTTATTTATCCGCCACTCCGGAATCACTTGTGGCATCCCAGCTCCCTCCCGTTGATTTTGGTAATTACCTGGCTGTAGGAACACGCAAACGGGTCCGCGGACAGGCCATATTTATTGAGCTCGACATCGAAAAAATGGAAAACCTGCCCCAGGATTATCTGGATGAGAGGCTGGTGCCCTACGAAGACGGGGAGCCTAAAAGGTCAGTCTTTATTTCCATTTACAGGGTTATGGAAAACATTCCCATGGATGCCCTGAAAAACCTTTACCTGGTGACCGATGACGGGAAGGTCCTCGAACTGGAGGCAAATAAATATAAACCGCCTTCGAGGGATTTGATCCATCTCTACCAGCAGTTCAATCCCATCACCACCCGTGTTGCCAGCAAATTATCCCCTCCCGAATTCATCAATTTCCTTACAGATAGCAGCAAACCGGTATATGCTCCTAAGATTTTTTTTGCGGAACTGAAACTGAACAAGTTGTCAAGGGATTCCTATGCCCCCATTCATGACCTGCCCTATCCGAATCCTGACCACCTCAGGGATTGCCTCGACAGGTTAAAATCATCCAAGGAAAGGCTGACCAAAACGGTCATACGTCAATTCAAGGGAGATCTTTCCTACAGGACCGTTAAGGATGGCTTTTTCATTGGTGAACCTGATAGATTCCTGTATTATCCCTTCCCTTCCATTGAGGATCTCGAGGATAAATATTATTACTGGTGGAGGTCAGCTCTTGTCCAGTGTTTTTAGATCAGCACTTATCAATCACCTAAATCTCATTCACAATGAAAAATTTTCCCTCAAACATGAAAAACCGCCGTGATTTCGTGAAACAATCCGGACTCGCGGCCATGGGCCTGATGACCCTGCCTTACTTCCCCGGATCATTCCGCTTCGCAGCCAGTCCCGATATACCGCATTTTGGTCCGGCCGGCAACTATACACCCAATATCAGGGTTGCCTTTATCCGGCGTGAAGAAAACTACGGGATGTGGTGGCCCGGGGAGATATACGATGGTGAAGCAGCACGTAAAGGGTATATTGAAAAGATCCAGGCCGCTTCAAAGGAATTGGGCATACAAGCCGACATAACCACCAAACCCATTTATTCACTGGAAGAAGGTGAAAAGTGGATACAGGCAGCAGCTGAAGCGGAGGCGGACGGTCTATTGCTGGTCACACTCGACAGGCAGCAGCATACATGGCCAACGGTCGGAAAAGCCATTGACAATAAATTACCGGTTGTGGTATTCTCACCGCTTGGTTCTTCTTTCACTACCAATACCAGCCTGTATAATAAAAAGGACGGAGTCTTCATTGCCTCCACCGATGATTTCAGGCAGGCCGAATTGGGGATGAAGATGCTGAAAGCAGGTGCTAAAATTCGCGAAACCAGGTACCTGGTCATCATTAAAGGGATTGATGAGATTTCCGAAATCTCACTGGACCATTTCGGGACCAAACTCAGGTTTGTTCCGGCAGATCATTTCATCGATCAATATCATGGCCTCCTGAACAGTAATGAGGCCAGGGAGCTTGCCCGGACCTGCATGAGCCATGCCCGTCATATACATGATGTCAGCGAAGAAGACGTGATCAACGGTGCCAGAAGTTATTATGCCGTTACCCGGCTTCTGGAACGGGAAAAGGCTGATGCCGTGACAATGGACTGCCTCGGTGTACTGGGCCCGCTCGAGATCAGCCTCCCCTGCCTGGCCTGGTCAAAACTGAATGATTCCGGCATACCGGCCGCCTGTGAGGGAGACCTGGAGGCCTGCCTCACACATTGCGTGGTTCAATACCTGTTTGATAAACCGGCTTTCCAGCAGGATCCCGTGGCTGAAACAGCAAAGGGATGCCTGATAGGTTCCCATTGCAGCTGTCCCACCAGGCTGGCAGGACTGGATAAGGAACCAGAACCATATTCTATCATGAACCACCACGGCAAACGGGATGCTACGCTTAAACCTGAATGGAAATTGGGACAGACCGTAACGGTTGCCGATTTGATCCTCCCTGTAGCACAAAACTCACTCAGGAAACCCCGGGTTGAATATACGGAAGGCAAGCCAAAAATGCTGATATCCACCGGTGAGGTTGTGGGACAAAAGTCTATTCCTCCCGCTGGAGGATGCGTGGTGGCACCCATGGTTAAATTGCACGGCGTGGAAAGCTATCTCGACTACCCCGGATTCCACCAGATGTTCTTTTATGGGGATCATAAGCATGAGCTGAAACATTTCAGCCAGCTATTCGGGATCACACCGGAGGTAATTTAATCAGCGCAATCATCTAATTGATTGTTAATTCCTGGCAAGGTCTAATTTCGTATTATATACATTTTTGTATAAAAAGAGAAATGAAAATGTGTTTATAATTC
>DAOUVF010000132.1 GCA_030667765.1 Bacteroides sp. | reverse complement strand
GAAAATGGCAGGGATTAAATCACGGGACCTCTCCGCTGTGGCTTTTACCAGGGGACCCGGGCTCCTCGGGTCATTGCTGGTAGGAAGTTCCTTTGCCAAGGGTTTTGCCCTGGCAGGAGACATTCCGCTGGTAGAGGTCAATCACCTGCAGGCCCATATCCTGGTTCACTTTCTGAAACAAGCGGACAGGGATGTCAGCATGCCTTCATTCCCATTCCTCTGTCTCCTTGTCTCCGGCGGCCATACCCAGCTGATAGTAGTGAGGGATTATCTCGATCTGGAAATTATCGGTACAACAATTGATGATGCTGCCGGTGAAGCTTTTGATAAAAGCGCCAAGGTAATCGGACTTCCCTATCCTGGCGGACCGCTGGTTGATCGTTATGCACGCGACGGAAACGCGGATGCCTTTACCTTCACAAAGCCGGTCATGAGGGAACTGGATTATAGTTTCAGTGGTTTGAAAACAGCTTTTCTGTATTTTATAAGGGACCGCCTGAAAGAGAATAAGGATTTTATCAAACAAAACCGGAACGACCTCTGTGCCTCCATTCAGAAAACCATTGTTGAGATATTAACAGATAAACTTGAAAAGGCATCTTTGCAAACCGGTATCAGGGAGATTGCCCTTGCGGGAGGTGTTTCTGCCAATAGCGGACTGCGCGAACGGATAAAATGGCTCGCCCTAAAGCGTGGCTGGAATGTTTTCATACCCGAGATCAGCCTGAGCACAGACAATGCTGCCATGATAGCCATGACCGGATACTTTAAATTCCTGGCCGGGGAATTTGCCGGACTCGACAGCTCACCCCTGGCAAGGTTGCCGATTTGAACCCCGGTTGACCGTGATTTAAGGGCGTTTCATTATTTTTGAAAAAGTAGTATATTTAAGTTTCGATTGTAAATCATGGAACTGGTCTCACTGGAAAGCACCAAAAGAACCCCCAATGTCCTGCTGGATCCATCCGGGAGGATCAGGATCGGTGGGCGTTCCATTCCTGAAGATGCTTCCAAGTTTTATGATAATATCCTGAACTGGGTACTCGATTACTGTCATACACCCAGTGACTCCACCGTCGTGGATATTGAGCTGGAATATTTTAACAGCGGTTCAGCCAAGTTCGTTATGCAGATCCTTCGTGAACTCAGTGAGCTCCTAGTTGAAGGGAGAGACCTGAAGGTAAACTGGTATTATGAAGAGGGGGATGATGATATCCTCGAACGTGGTGAATACTATTCCAGTATACTCGATCTGGAGATCAACTTCATAGAGACAGATTAATTCCCTGGCCAATTATTCAAGACTGTCATAGAAACGGATCAGCTGGACCAGTCCATCATCAGTTTTAAGATCGGGTTTTTCCTTTTTGATGTATTTTTCGAGTTCGTCACTCTTATCTTCCATGATCTCCAGTGCGGATTTCTTTTTGGATTTAAGCATCTGGAGTTCATTATCAGCCGTTTTAAGATAATACGAGTGACGGTCATGGTATTCATCATACCGCCTGTCCTGACTGTAAGCTCCTCCATAATCTGCCTCTTTGAATTCCTTGAAGTATCTTTTATAAAGGGTTGAATTTTCATTATGCAGGACCTGCAGGAAAACGTGTTTTTTAAGTTTCTCAACAAAGATCTGCTTGAAGAGCATGGTCCTGTCCTGTCCGGGAAAGATCTCGAAATAGTCTATCTTGCTGCTGTTCAAAAGATACACAGAATTGCCGGATGAGTATTCCCACCGATCGTTATAACAATCATAGTTGAGCAGCTTACCGTCAACCCTCAGCTTATTGGAATAAAAGATATTCCCCTGCTTGAAATCCTCAAAAACATAGGGAGTGCCGATGATACCATAAGCATTTGCCGACTTTGTCCGGAGGAGATGGGGAGACGGATTCATTATATCCATTTCGGTGATTTCATAACCGGTAGATCCGGGGACGGATTGTCCGGATATTACCAGGGACAGGGACAGGAATAAAAGAAGTATGATTGATTTCATAGCCGGGTAAATGAATGGTTAAAATTCAATATTAAATACGGTTCCGGAGTCATCCGACTGGAAATGGATGGATCCTTTATGCAATCTCATGATCTGCTTAGACAGGCTTAGCCCTATCCCTGATCCTTTCTTCTTGGTGGTGTAAAAAGGGATGAATACCTTTTCAAGATCCTCGTCATCAATCCCTTTCCCGTTATCTCTGACGCGAATAATGACCTTTTCGTTCCTGGAATCGGCAGACAGCATAATGGACTTCTCCTCACATTCCTTCACTGCTTCCATAGCATTTTTTATCAGGTTGATCAGGACCTGCTGGATCATCATGGAATCGGCACATATGCTCATTTGATGGGCGGGAATCTTTACCTGGTAATTTATGTTCTCACTGGCCATGTCCTTTTTAAACAGCCTGTGCATGTGGTTTAACAGGAATTCCACGGCGATATCCTCAAACACAGGTTGGGGGAGCCGGGTCAGATTCTTGTAATCTGCCACAAAGCTCAGCAATCCTTTGCTTCGCTCTTCGATGGTATCAAGGCTTGAATACATATCGTCCAGGTCATCCCTGCTCAGGGTTCCCAATGCCCGACGCCGGCCTTTTTCATCTGTTAACATTTCATTGATCGCAGAACTCAGGGATGAGACTGGTGTAACCGAATTCATGATCTCATGTGTCAGTACCCGGATCAACTTCTGCCAGGAATCTAGTTCCTGTTCCTCCAGCTCATGCCTGATGTTCTGCAGGGAAACCAGTTTATATTTCTCCTTCCTTACACGGAATTCTGTTACATGTACTGATAATTGCAGCAATTCCCCTTCCCTGTTGACCCTGATGACTTCCCGCTGGCCGGCCCGTAAATTGACCATCAATTGATGAATGGAAGGATGAATGGATTTCAGCGGTTCAAGGCTTTCCACTTTAGCTTTCCTGAAAAGAACAGCTGCAGCCTGGTTAAAAAGAAAGACCTTCCCCGAATTATTGAAACAGACCAGGGCAATGTTAATATGTTCAATGACGGTTTGAAGATATTGATATTGGGCGGCCTGGTCCATTCTGGCCCCCCGGTACTGTTCCAGTATCTCATTAAAACTGGATTCAAGCTCCCTGAAGGACTTTTCAGAGAATTTCCTGCTGTAGGATTGGGTGAAATCCTGGTGTTTTAAAGCTTCCAGCAGGCTGGTAAATTCCCGGTTTGAACGGTCAATAAACCGGAATAAGTCAATCATAAGCAATATCACGATCAGTGCAGAAACACCCGTTGCTACATACCACTTTTCCTGCCCCAGGGCATAAAACATGAAGGCCATGAACATACCGGTCAGTATGATCCTGCCAGCAATCCGTATACGGTAGCTACGAAATGCCATATTTCGTCATTTTTCTGTACAGGGTAGTCCTTGCCATTCCCAGCTCATCTGCTGCCTTACTTATATTGTAGCGGTACTTCTCCAGGACCTGCTGAATGGTTTGTTTTTCCACATCTTCCATCCTGAAACCGACAGGGTCTGTAATGCGGCTGGTGTCATGCATGATCAGGAAATCTGCAGGCTTTAGTATATTCTTGTCGTTCAGGATGATAGCCCTTTCAACAACATGTTGTAATTCACGGATGTTCCCCGGCCATGAGTATGTGTCGAGCTTCTGGTAAACATCCTCATGCAGGGAGATCCCTGTTTTGTTATATTTCCGGGCAAAAAGCCGGGTGAAGTGATCAGTGAAAAGCGGTATGTCTGATCTTCTCTCACGCAATGGGGGCACCTTGATCTCTACGGTATTGATCCTGTAAAGGAGGTCCTCTCTGAAGGTTTTTTCCTGGACCATCCTATAAAGGGGCATATTGGTAGCACAGATGAGGCGGATGTTGATAGCGGTTTCCCTGCTGGATCCAACGCGGTTTATTACTCTGTTCTGGACAACCGACAGTAATTTTGATTGCAGAGGCAGGGACAGGTTCCCAATCTCGTCAAGGAATAGTGTGCCTCCCGATGCCACCTCAAAACGCCCGCTGCGATCTTCCCCGGCATCGGTGAAGGCGCCCTTTACATGTCCGAAGAGTTCACTCTCGAACAGGGTTTCCGGGATGGCTCCCAGGTCAACGGAAACGAAGATCTCCTGTGATCGTTCCGATTCCCTGTGCAGGGCCCTGGCAATAAGTTCCTTCCCCGTACCATTTTCTCCCAGGATCAATACATTGGCATCCGTCTTTGCCACCTTGCTGATGGTATCGAAGACAACCTTCATCCGGTCCGATCTGCCGATGATCTCGCTGAACTCCTGGTCCAGGTCATGATGCAAAAGCTCCTGTTTCCTGCGTAATTCAATGATCTCTCTTTTGGATTGGCTGAGGCGGTATGCATTGATGACAGTGGCCATCAGTTTCTGATTATCCCAGGGTTTGACGATGAAGTCGGCAGCCCCCTCTTTCATTGCTTTTACAGCAAGGTCAATATCCCCATAAGCAGTCATCATGATGACATGCGCTGATCCGTCCTTCTTTCTGATCTCACGCAGCCATTTCATTCCCTCCTTGCCGCTGGTGGCCCCTGCACTGAAATTCATATCCAGCAGGATGATATCAAAGAGCTCATTCTCGAGTTGTTGCAGGATCATTTCAGGATCGGACTCTGTTTTGATCAATCCGAACTGTTTTTTGAGGACAACCCGGGTGGTCAGGAGGATATCCCTGTCATCATCGATGACCAGTATTTTGCCTGGTTTGTTATTCATCAGCGTTATCAAGATATCAATTGTTTCAGTTTGAAACAAAAAAATGTAGCAATTCGCAACAAAAAGATAGATTGAATATCCAGTTCTTGATTTGCAATGAACAGAAATTGAGAGATATAACTGATATGGTATATTAATTGCAAATGACCATACAATTTAATGCGATGTTTAGTAGCTATTTGAAAATGACCATCCGGAACCTGCTGCGCAATCCCGTGTATGCGCTGATCAATATCTTTGGCCTGACCATTGGGATTACCTGCAGCCTTGTGATCCTGATCTTTATAAAGCATGAATTCAGTTTTGACCGGTTCCATGACAAAAAGGACCACCTGCACCGGGTTGTTTGTGAACTTGTGATGCCGGAAGGAGCTACCATGTCTCCTCAGATGACAGCTCCCGTGGGACCCGCCATGGTGGAGGCTTTTCCGGAGGTGGTTCGCAGTATGCGGTTTTCCTACCGGGAAGACGGTTATTTTTCTTACAGGGAGAAAACTTACCGTGAAGAAGGATTGTTTTATGCCGATTCCTCCCTCTTTCAGATGTTCTCTTTCGAGTTGCTTTTAGGAGACCCCAATACCGCACTGGCAGATCCTTACTCGGTGGTCCTCAGCGAAGAGATTGCGCTGCGGATCTTCGGAGATAATGATCCCTTGGGAGAGACGATCCGCTGGAATAACCGGGATGACCTGATCATCACGGGTGTAATTAAGGCACCGCCGGCTAATTCCCACCTGCAGTTCAGTTCCCTGATTTCTTTCTCAAGCCGTTACCAGGATAAAAGGTATTATATGGAGTGGACTGGCGGGATGCAGTATTATCACTACCTGGAATTGGTCCCAGGAGCCGATGTCGATGCACTGGAAGCAAAATTCCCTGATTTCATGTATGAGAACATTAACCGTAAATACGAGAGTGCCGGGGCTTCAATAAATGCTTCCCTGCAGCCAGTCGAAAAAATTCACCTGAGATCAAGTTATGTCGGTGAGATCGGTCCCACCGGAAGCATGGCCAATATCTATATATATACTGCCATTGCCATTTTTATTCTGTTCATCGCCTGTATCAATTTCATGAACCTGACTACCGCGATGGCTACAAAGCGGGCAAAAGAAGTCGGCATGCGCAAGGTATTCGGAGCAGCAAGGACAAATCTGATCAGGCAGTTTCTTGGCGAATCAATCATAATGAGCATGATTGGACTGGTGATTGCGCTGATACTTATCGAGATACTGCTGCCTGCCTTCAGTAACATGGTAAGCAGGCAGCTTGACCTGTATCAGTGGTCCAACCTGGATCTTTTGCTTGGCATTCCCATTCTCGTGCTGCTTGTAGGCATATTGGCAGGCAGCTACCCGGCTTTTTACCTGTCAGCCTTCAAACCCGTAAGTGTTTTAAAAGGTCTGTTCAAGGGGCAGAAAGGTTATTCCGGTGTACGTAATTCACTGGTACTAATACAGTTCGCCATCAGTATTGTGCTTATCATCTGTACCTTTGTGATCTATGCCCAGCTGGGTTTTATCCGGTCCAAAGACCTAGGCTTCAGTAAAGATAATATCATGATCCTGGAATTTACCAGTGAATCTTACAAACAGCAGTATGAACGTCTGAAGGATGCATTATCCGGGATTCCTGAAGTGATCAGTTCATCTGCCACCTCACAGGTACCGGGGGGAGGTTTTACTTCCAATGGTTACCGTCCCGAGGGGTATGACCGCTTTATTATGTTTAACAAGGTGGCGGTGGATTTCGATTACATACGTACTATCGGCCTGCAGGTAACAGGTGGAAGGGATTTCTCGGAGGATTTTTTCACAGACAGGGAAGCTTATCTGATAAATGAGTCCCTGGCCCGGCAACTGGACTGGCAGGAACCTGTGGGGAAAACCATATACCGGAACACGGACCACACAGTGATAGGGGTAGTTAAGGATTTTCATTTTGCACCCGTACACCAGGAGATCGCACCCCTGATCTTCGATATGAATCCCTACCTGGGGTATGATTATTTATTGGTCAGGTTCAGGACAGGCAACCTGCCGGGATTGATCTCGGATATCCGGAAAGCCTGGGAGGAAATCGATACGAATGAACCATTTGAATATCGTTTCATGGATGATGTCTTCGGGGAAGTTTACAGAGCGGAGCAGAGGATGAGTTCTATGCTTTTGTATTTTGCCATACTGGCCATTCTCATTGCCTGTATGGGATTATTCGGACTGGCTTTGTTCAATACAGAACAGAGGACCAGGGAGATAGGGGTAAGGAAGGTATTCGGATCATCTGTTTCGGGAGTGATGCTCCTTTTATCAGGCAAGTTTTCAAGGTGGGTCTTACTGGCCAATATCCTCGCCTGGCCTGTATCCTACCTGATCATCAGGGAATACATGCAAATGTATGCCTACAAGATCAACCTGCCGGTCTGGATCTTTTTCCTGTCCGCGGCAGGTGTTTACCTGATTGCCATTATAACCATAGGCCTGCAGAGTTATAAAGCCGGGGTTACCAATCCGGGAGATGCACTGCGGCATGAGTGAGGGATCCGGCGGATTAACGTTTTTTAACAGGATGAAAGTAATTTAAGGAATGCTTGCTGCGTTTTGTTCCAGAACCATTTTTTAAAAACCCCGCATCATGGAAATTCCTGTTCCGAAACGCCCTTCCTTCTGGCAGTCCGTAACTTTTAAATTAATCATCATTGGCCTTCTGATCCTGATCATGCTGATCCCCGGAGCCATGATCCGTAACCTGATCAGTGAAAGGGAGCAGACACAACTGGAAGTCATATCCGAGATTGGCGCGAAGTGGGGCTATGGCCAGACTATAAATGGACCAATACCAGAAAACCATGAGATCGGCCAAATATGCGATCATGTTCATGGCGCTGACCTTTATGATCTTCTTGTGGGACTGAGTATCAGTATTTTTT
>DAOUVF010000430.1 GCA_030667765.1 Bacteroides sp. | reverse complement strand
CCGGTCTCGAAATCAGGTGCATAAAATTCATCACATTTATACAGTACTACGGCGGCATCACTCAGGACCGAAAATCCGTGTGCAAAACCTTTGGGAATGAGCATTTGCAATTTGTTATCTGCAGAAAGCTCAACCCCTTTCCATTGCAGGAATGTGGGGGAATTTTTTCGCAGATCTACGGCAACATCCCAGATGCTGCCCTCGAGGACCCTGACAAACTTGGTCTGCGCCTTGGGTTCAAGCTGGTAATGGAGTCCACGGACCACACCATACAGCGATTTGGATTGGTTATCCTGGATGAAATGGAAGGGATACCCCGCTTTATCCAGGTCAGACTCGTTGAAGCTTTCAAAGAAATACCCCCGTTCATCCTCGAATATTTTGGGTTTAATCACCAACAATCCGGCTATCCCAGTTTTCCTGATTTCCATATTAACTGTCAAACGTAAATGTGAAGATCTTTTCTTCAGCAATGTTCATCAAATACTGTCCGTACTGGTTCTTGCTAAGGGGCTCAGCCAGCCTGATCAATTGTTCCTTGTCAATATAACCGCGTTTGAAGGCGATCTCTTCAATACATGAAACTTTCAGTCCCTGCCTCTCTTCTATGGTATAGATATAATTGGATGCCTGCAGCAGGCTTTCATGGGTTCCTGTATCGAGCCATGCCATTCCCCGTCCCATGATTCTGACCTTAAGCCTTTCCTCCTGTAGATACAAGCGGTTCAGATCTGTTATTTCCAGTTCTCCGCGTGCAGACGGCTTTAATGATTTGGCCATGTCAATGACATCGTTGCCATAGAAATACAGTCCTGTTACAGCATAACTACTCCTGGGCTGTTTTGGTTTTTCTTCAATGGTAAGGGCTTTCCCCTCAGCATTAAAATCCACCACCCCGTATCTCTCGGGATCAGTAACATAATAACCGAAGACCACAGCCCCGTCCTTCAATTCGGCGGTATCGAGAAGCACCTTGCCGAATCCATGTCCATAAAAAATATTATCTCCCAGGATCATGCATACAGGGTCATTGCCTATAAAATTCTCACCGATGATAAATGCCTGTGCCAGTCCGTCCGGTGAGGGCTGGATCTCATAAGTGAGGTTCAGTCCCAATTGCTGCCCGTCCCCCAGCAGATCTTCATACAGGTGTATGTCCTCCGGTGTGGAGATTATCAGGATTTCACGTATTCCTGCCAGCATTAGTACAGACAGGGGATAATATATCATGGGTTTATCATAGACAGGGATGATCTGTTTTGATATGCTTTTTGTCAGGGGGTAAAGCCGTGTACCGGCACCTCCCGCAAGAATTATTCCTTTCATTTCTTAATGGTTTCTTTAAAATATTCAATCGTTTTTTGCAGGCCCTCTTCCAGTGTTATCATAGGCTTCCAGTCATCCAGCAACCTGTTGGCCAGGGAAATATCCGGTTGCCGCTGTATCGGATCATCCTGTGGAAGCGGC
This sequence comes from Bacteroides sp., assembly GCA_030667765.1. Taxonomy (GTDB): domain Bacteria; phylum Bacteroidota; class Bacteroidia; order Bacteroidales; family SM23-62; genus SM23-62. The sequence continues at coordinate 1,586 of DAOUVF010000430.1, read as the reverse complement.
TTGTATGTAATCTTTGATTTGCTGCCGGTCATTTCCAGGACCAGCTCTGCGAGTTCCTTGATGGTGAATTCCCTTGGATTCCCAATATTTACCGGTCCGGCTACATCATCCTTGGTTCCCATCATTCGCATCATTCCCTCCAGGAGGTCATCAATGTACTGAAAGCTACGGGTCTGGGAACCATCCCCGTAAACAGTAAGTTCTTTGCCCCGGAGGGCCTGGACTATGAAATTGGAAACTACCCGTCCATCATCCGGGTTCATCCTTGGTCCATAGGTATTGAATATCCTGATGATTTTTACCCTGACCTTGTTCTGCCGCAGGTAGTCCATGCACAATGTCTCAGCACATCGCTTGCCCTCATCATAGCAGGAGCGGATACCGATAGGGTTTACATGTCCCCAGTATTCCTCTGTCTGGGGATGAACCTGCGGGTCACCATAAATTTCACTGGTGGAGGCCTGGAGTATCTTGGCATGAACCCGTTTGGCAAGGCCCAGCATATGGATGGTACCCATCACGGATGTTTTGATGGTCTTGATGGCATTGAACTGGTAATGTTCCGGTGATGCCGGACAGGCAAGATTATAGATCTCATCAACCTCCATGAAATAAGGCATAATGATATCATGCCTGACGAGTTCAAAATAGGGATGGTCAAGCAGGTGGATGATATTCTTTTTTGCCCCGGTGAAGAAATTATCCAGGCAGGTAACTTCAAAACCATATTCAAGGAGGCGTTCGCAGAGATGGGAGCCTATAAAGCCGGCTCCACCGGTTACCAGTATTCTTCTCATTGCAGGCAGTTTAGTCTATATTCCGGCCTATCCCGTAATAGGTAATGCCGTTTTCTTTCATCTCAGCAGGATCATAAATATTCCGGCCGTCAAAGACCACATAGTCTTTCATCAATTTCTTCAACAGCGTATGGTTCAGTATCCTGAATTCTGACCACTCCGTGATCAGGATCAGGGCATGTGCATCGATCAATGCCTCATACCGGTCTTTTGTATATTCGATCCTGTCTCCCATGGTATTTTTAAATTCTTCCATGGCTACCGGGTCAAAAGCTTTGATATGGCAACCGGCCTTTAATAATTCAGAGATCACCACTGCAGCAGGTGCTTCACGGGTATCATCTGTATTCGGCTTGAATGACAGTCCCCATACAGCCATGGTCTTGCCTTCGAGTGATTCCTTAAAGTGGGAAGTGATCTTTCCAACCAGCACGGTTTTCTGGTACTCATTTACTTCCTCAACCGATTCAAGGATCCGCATGGGATACCCGTATTGCAGTCCAGTGTTAATCAATGCCTTCACATCTTTCGGGAAGCATGAACCACCATAGCCGACACCGGCATATATGAATTTATTACCGATCCGGCTGTCGCTTCCGATGCCCCTTCGGACCATATTAACATCAGCTCCCGTCCGTTCACATAGATTGGCTATATCATTGATGAAACTGATCTTGGTAGCCAGCATTGCATTGGCAGCGTATTTGGTCATCTCGGCCGATGGGATATCCATGAAGATAAGGGGATGCCCGTTCAGGAGGAAGGGATTGTACATCCGTTTCATGATCT
>DAOUVF010000395.1 GCA_030667765.1 Bacteroides sp. | reverse complement strand
TTGCAAGACGGTCCGTTCCGTGTTGATCAACCAGGTTCCCATCTGTGATTCATTTGTTTCACCTCTACAGGCATAGAAAATTTTTCCGTCACTTTTCAGTTCGACAGCTGCACTGTCTGAATCATCACAGGGCGCAGCGCCCAGCAATCCTTCACTTACTAGTGGTGATGCATCGTTGCCAGGCATCATTGTAATATACCCGAATACCGGGACTTTCATTTTTACCGTATCATTGAAGGTCGCAGAATCGAAAGTATAAATACCAACCAGGGGTTCAACCTCCTCGTCTTTTTTCTTTTCACAGGTGACCAGCAGCAATGCAAGTACAGCTATGAATAATCCTGATATGTGAAATTTTCTTTGCCTCATGATCAATATATTTTTATTGGTTCTCTAATACTAAGCCACGAAATATAGTAAAATAAATTTTCTGATGACTTTAAATTTATAAACGTAGATCTTTAATGAAAAATTATTGAAACATAAAATATGCTTACATTTGGGATCTGGAAAAGAAAACATTCGTACCGGATAGCATGAAGAAATTATATCTTATCATCTTGGCAATCTTCATGGTAACTCCCTTTTTCGGGCAGGTTACAACGGTGACTGGCACCATTTCAGAAAAAAGTTCCGGATCAGCACTTATCGGGGTGAATGTGGCCATTAAGGATGCATTGAAGGGTACGGTAACCGGCAGTGACGGATCATTTGAACTTGAAACCAGTGTTCCACGTCCATTTTGGATAGTTGTATCCATGATTGGTTACGAATCCCGGGAGATTGAGATTACACGCGACGGGATGCTGCTGGAAGTATCTCTTGAGGATCAGGTATATCTGGGGCAGGAAGTAGTCGTCTCCGCCTCCCGTATCCCGGAAAGCATCATGAAATCACCCGTTTCCATCGAGAAGCTTTCAGGCCTTGATATTCAGCAAACCTCAACGGCTAATTTTTTTGACGGGCTGTACCAGCTCAAGGGAGTAGACATGAATGTACACAGCCTGACCTTCCGGTATCCGAACACCAGGGGATTTACCGGGGAAGCCAACATGCGCATGAACCAGATCATCGATGGCATTGAGAATATTCCACCGGGACTGAGTTTCAGTGCAGGTAATATTTTTGGTGTCTCCCAGCTCGATATCGACAATGTGGAATTACTTGTCGGGGCTTCCTCAGCCCTTTACGGTCCGGGCGGAGTGAACGGTACCCTGATAATGACCACCAAAGATCCCTATAAGTACCAGGGATTAAGTGTGTCTGTCCAGGGAGGTATGATGAACATTGGGGCAGATCATCCTTACGGGTCCAATCCGATGGGGGATTTCAACTTCAGGTATGCCAAAGCATTTAACAATAAACTGGCATTCAAGATCACCGGGGGATATCTCATGGCCACCGACTGGCATGCCTATGATATCCGTGACCGGTATAACCTGGATGACCCGAACAGCAACAGGGAGAACAACCCTGGATATGACGGCGTAAATGTTTACGGGGATGATATCATCGTACCGGTAAACCTAAAAGATGTTGCACCCCAGGTGGCGGCAGGAGTGGCTGAGGCCCAGGGACTCACACCCGGAACACCCGAGTATGATGCTGAAGTTCAGCGTATAGTGGATCTGTTCCCCGACCAGGTAGTAAGTCGGACCGGATGGCAGGAAAAAGACCTGGTGGATTATAATACCCGCAATATGAGGGTGGGAGGGGCACTGCATTATCGCTTTAACAACCAGTTTGAGGCTTTGGTCCAGGGGAATTTTGCCCGTGGGAACAGTGTTTATACAGCTCAGAACAGATTTTCATTAAGGAATTTTGACATAACAAATCTAAGGGGGGAGATAAAGAGTCCCGATTTCTATGTGAGGGCCTATTATACCATCGATAATTCCGGTAACACCTACGATGCCGGTGGAGCTGCCCTGCAGCTAAATGAAGCCTGGAAATCAAGTGAAGAGTGGTATACTGATTATATAGGAGCATTTACACAGCAACTGCTGACAGGCAATCCTGAAAATGCATCACACCAGTTTGCCAGGCTGGTTGCCGACAATCGTGATCCTTCCGGAAATATATTTGACCCAGCAAAACCCGCTTTTCCCCTGCCGGGAACAGAGGAATTCAATAATTACTACGACCGGATAATCAATTTACCTGTCAACCAGGGAGGGGCAAAAGTCATAGACAAAAGCAGCCTTCTTCATATCGAGGGCATGTACAATTTCAGTAGGCTGGTAAAGGTGGTCGAACTCATTGCAGGCGCCAGTGCACGGTATTATTCGATCAACAGTGAAGGGACCGTCTTCATAGATGAACCGGGGAATCCTGTGCATATTGATCAATATGGGGCATTTGCACAAATTGCCAAACAGCTGCTGCATGAACAGTTAAAAGTTACAGCCTCGGCAAGGTATGACAAGAATAAATTCTTCGAGGGCAGGTTTACGCCAAGGGCATCAGTTGTATTCTCACTGGGAGAGGATCACACACACCACTTAAGATCCTCCGTGCAGACAGCCTTCAGGTTTCCTTCAATTGCCGACCAGATGGTTAACCTGGATATTGGTCCCTATACCATAATTGGTGGACTTCCTGAAGTTCACAGTCTTTATAACATACCTGAAAACCCCGTCTATCCGCTATCAGGCAGGAATCCTATCACTGATGAACCTGTAACTGAATACGGGCCCTTTATCATACCGCAATTCAGGCCTGAAAGGGTGACGGCCATTGAGGTGGGTTATAAGGGACTTTTATTAAGCAGGCTGCTTCTGGTAGACACATATATATTTGGGAACAGGTACAATGGATTTTCGGCAACACAGCTACTGGCACAGAACCCCGATACTGAAGAAGAAAAACGATACCAGACAACTATCAGTACAGACTTCCCGGTGATATCCTACGGCTGTGCGTTTGGTGCAGAATTCAGGGTTGGCAGGGCTGCCCTGGTCAGGGGAAATATATCCTACAATGAGCTGGGAGAAATAAAAGATCCTCCTCCTGGTTTTTCGGCTCAATTCAATACACCAAGGTTTAAATTTAATCTTGGCTATGGAAACCGGTATATCACCCGCCGGATCGGATTCAATGTTAACTGGAGATGGCAACAAAGCTTTCTCTGGGAATCACCATTCGGAACGGCTATGATACCTGCATATTCTATGGTTGATGCCCACATCAGCCTGTCCATTCCAAATCTTCAGTCGCGCCTCAAAATAGGCGGCTCCAACATCCTCAACAGCTATTATACTACCAGTTTCGGGTCTGCGCAGATCGGTGGACTCTTCTATGTCTCCTGGACATATGATGAATTATTAAATTAGTTTCGAGATAATATTGAATAAATCCCCTTAACAAGCATGACGTCACCATGAAGACAATTATCTTTCTTTTATCCCTTTCTGCAATTTCTTTAAATGTCCTCTCGTCTGATGACTCGTCATTTGCCAGGTACCCTGCGCTGAACCCGGATGGGTCAGT
>DAOUVF010000086.1 GCA_030667765.1 Bacteroides sp. | reverse complement strand
ACCGGGATCCTGTGAAATCGTTCCAGAACGAATCGACCCTGGTGAACAGACCTGACTCACCGGAGGGAACAATTGCCTTCGCCCCGTTCATAACAAGGCTCTTTCCTGCCCAGATAACATCTCTTCGTGCGTGCGTGAACAATACCATTTCAGCCCCGGACAATACATGAGCCGGATCACCATAGACGACAAGGCGGTTCTTGCCTGATTTAATGATGGCACCATTTATATCTCCCCGGATCAGTGTAAGGTTAGGAGATATCTCGGATGTCGGGCCGGAACAACCATGAATCAAAATAAAGATGAATATGAGTAAATATCCTCCGTTGCGTCTTGATGTTTTCATAAGCATTTATTATTAGAACTCACCGTACAAACTGTGCTCTTCGGTATTACAATAGAGTATTGAATATACACAGAAATCCAGCCGGTTGGTTTCCATCTTTCTCTGCAGTTTCAGGATGGGTTTGTCAGGATCTACGCCCAGGTGCTTCTGGCAGTTTTCTGTGGCGGGGATGGCCTCAAAATATTGCATCCCGCCCTTGATCTCAATCCGGTAATGCTTCCTTAATATATTAAAGAGGGAAGCATTGTTCAGGTTCCGGGAAGTGAAACGGGGCAGGTTTATATTTGGAAGGTAGGAGAGGTCATAGAACACGGGAATTTCATTTACATATCTGATACGCTCAAAATAGATGCAACCGGATTCACGCTCAGTATCCGTAAGGTCAAAAATAAACTGATCAGGCCAGGGCATGACATAGGGCTTTACTATGGCATCAGTCTTCAGGTTATCTTTCCCTATAGCTGATGTGGTTCCTGAAAAGGATAATATACCTATCCCCTTCGGTGGATTCTGAACAATTGATCCCAGTCCCTGGTGCTTTTTAATATACCCTTCGTTAGCCAGCAGATCAAGGGCCCGTCTCACCGTGGGACGGGTAACCTGGTTAACGGCACACAATTCATTTTCAGATGGGAGCAGGTCCCCGGGACCATATATCCCTTCCTCAATATGCCGCCGCAATTGCTCGTAAAGCTCTCTGTACCTGGGTAACTGGTATGTTGTTTCGTCGACCATGAACTTCCTTACATGTAATTACATATAAAGATTGTTGTAAAAACAAGTTGTAATGTATGGTACTCGCAAATATAATAATAAAAATTCTTAAAACAACAGATAATCAATATTTTACAAAGATTGTCATTAATTCATTAAAAACTCTTTGTGGTTCAATAAATAATCTTAAATTTGCACTTGTATATACAAGTAGCTAAAATACTGACTATGGCAACAACGGTAATTTTACCCAGGCAGGGACAATCGGTGGAGATCTGCATCATTACGGAATGGTATAAGAAAAAAGGGGACAAAGTAGCTATTGGTGATATCCTTTTTAGCTATGAAACGGACAAGGCATCATTTGAGGAGGAGGCGCAGGCAGAAGGGATCCTCCTGGATATTTTCTACGGGGATGGTGACGAGGTACCGGTCCTGGCAGAAGTTGCCGTTATCGGTGAACCCGGGGAAGTGGTTGAAAGGCCGCTTGCTTTCGGAGCAGAAACCGGTACTGAGGCAGCACCCCTATCCACTGAAGCACCAAAAGAGTCTGAGCAAGCTCCGGCAACCGATCCCGCAATTGTTGCTGCTGGTCCGGATGGAAAGACCAGGATCTCTCCCAGGGCCCGCAGGATGGCCGGTGATAAAGGAATCAGCACAGACAGCATCATGGGCAGCGGTCCGAATGGCAGGATCATTGTCAGGGATATTGAGGCCATTATTGATGGAGGGATCCCGCCTGCTGAAGCTCCTGCTGCAGCCCCTGCTGATGAACCATCAACCCCGATTAAAGCTCCTGCTGCAGCACCGCAAATCCTGGAAGAAGCTCAGTCGACGGCAGCTCCGGTATCGGCTGAAAGGGAAGCTGCACCGGCAACTCCAGAACCAGCCAAACCTGCTCCGGCCATTTCCTCCACGGAGGCGGATGATTCAGAAGTCAGGCCGCTTTCTAATATCCGTAAGCTGATTGCGAAGGCCATGCATGCCTCCCTGCAAAATTCAGCCCAGCTTACCCACCACATGAGTGCCGATGCCCGGAAGATCCTTTCCCTCCGGGACAAGGTTAAAAACTTGCAGGCAGAAGGTTATGAATACAATATCACCCTGAACGACATGGTATGTTATTCCCTCATCAGGGCCCTCAGGAAACATCCGGATGCAAACGTGCATTACCTGGGCGATTCCATCCGGTATTTTAAGAAGGTCCATCTGGGGATGGCCGTGGATACTGAACGTGGACTCATGGTCCCGGCCTTAAGGAATGCAGATGATCTTTCACTACCCGGACTCTCAGCCCAGCTTTCCCAGCTGGCGGCAGCCTGCCGGGGAGGTAATGTGGATCCGGACCTGCTGCAGCCCGATGCAGCATCATTTACCATATCCAACCTGGGCGCATACGGTGTGGAAATGTTCACTCCGGTAATAAACCTGCCCCAGGCGGGGATCCTGGGAGTGAACACCATTATCCAGCGGCCGGCACAGCTTGAGGGAGGAGCCTTTGGATTTGTGCCTTACATGGGTCTTTCACTGACCTATGATCACAGGGCCCTGGATGGCGGACCTGCCACCCTCTTACTGGCCGGGATAAAGCATGAAATTGAAACATTTGATCACGACTTAATAAAACTGTAATAAAATGCCTAAACGACAATTCATAGATCCGGAGAAGATCAGGAAACCAAGGACCCTGAGCATTGATCCGATACCGGTAAACGCGTATGATAAATCCATTGAAGAGGAAAAGGTCAATTTTTCCAAAGATGATTTTTTAAAGATTTTTCGTGACATGGTTATCATCCGCGAGTTTGAAACCATGCTTAATCTGATCAAGACCACGGGTGAATATCATGGGATCTCCTATAATCATCCCGGACCGGCCCACCTTTCTATCGGACAGGAAGCTTCCGCTGTGGGTATGGCTTACCTGCTGGACCAGGATGACTACATCTTCGGATCCCACCGTTCGCATGGAGAGATCCTGGCGAAGGGATTGTCGGCCATACAGAAGATTGGTGATGATGACCTGATGGATATCATGAAGACTTACTTCGGCGGACAGATCCTGGGGATCGTGGAAAAGGGCCATAAGGGGGATGTAAAATCCCTGGCCATCCGTTTCCTGGTCTATGGCACGCTGGCCGAGATCTTTGCGCGTGAAACGGGGTTTAATAAGGGACTCGGAGGTTCAATGCATGCCTTCTTTACGCCCTTCGGCATCTATCCGAATAATGCCATTGTGGGTGGTTCCGGTGACATTTCCGTGGGTGCTGCATTGTACAAGAAGGTGAACCGGAAGCCGGGCATCGTGGTGGCCAATATAGGCGATGCATCCCTGGGTTGCGGTCCCGTGTGGGAAGGCCTTGTATTCGCCACAATGGACCAGTTCAATCAGCTCTGGGAAGGGGATATGAAGGGCGGATTGCCGCTGATCTTCAACATCATGAACAACCAGTATGGGATGGGGGGACAGACCTGTGGCGAAACCATGGGTTATGAGGTTGCCGCCCGTGTAGGCGCCGCCCTCAATAAGCATAATATGCATGCCGAGCGTGTGGATGGTTACAATCCCCTGGCCGTGATCGATGCCTATCGCAGGAAAATGGATGTGATCCGGCAAAAACAGGGTCCCGTTTTCCTGGATGTACTGACCTACCGTTTCAGCGGGCACTCACCATCCGACGCCTCAACCTATCGCAGCAAGGAAGAACTGGAAGCCTGGCAGGGAGTCGATTCCATCATTACTTACGGAGAAGAGCTGATGAATGGAGGTGTAGCTGCAAGGCCGGCCCTGAACAAGGTCAAAGAGGAAACAGCAGAACTGATCAAATGGGCCATGACCCTGGCTGTAAATGATGAATTGTCACCACGTATGGACCTGGTTAAATCGACAGAACTTATCGGGGAGATGATGTTCTCTGATGATTCGGTAGACAAAATGGAAAACCGGGAACCCGAGGTAAATATTCCAATGGAGGAGAACCCGCGGGTGAAGCAGATTTCAAAAAAGGAGCGCTATGCATTCGATCCCGAAGGGAAACCTTACTCGGGACTGAAACAGTACCAGCTGCGTGACGGACTGTTTGAAGCCATCATCGACCGCTTCTATAAGGATCCGACCCTGGTGGCCTATGGTGAGGAAAACCGTGACTGGGGCGGTGCATTTGCCGTATACCGCGGATTAACGGAAGCGCTTCCCTATCACCGCCTGTTCAATTCCCCTATTTCCGAGGGAGCTATCGTTGGAACGGCCATCGGTTACGGGATGTGTGGCGGAAGGGTGATCCCCGAGATCATGTATTGCGATTTCCTCGGGCGCGCTGGCGACGAGGTCTTCAACCAGTTGCCCAAGTGGCAGGCCATGAGCGGGAACCTCATCAAAATGCCGGTGGTGGTCAGGGTATCCGTTGGATCCAAATACGGGGCACAGCACTCGCAGGACTGGTCCTCACTTGTGGCACATATCCCCGGTATCAAGGTGGTTTTTCCGGCAACCCCGTACGATGCAAAAGGATTAATGAATGCTGCCCTGCAGGGCACGGACCCGGTGATCTTCTTTGAAAGCCAGCGCATTTATGGCATCGGGGAGGAATTCCAGAAAGATGGTGTTCCTGAAGGCTATTACGAAATCCCCCTCGGGGAACCGGATATCAAAAGGGAAGGAAACGATATTACCATACTGAGTATCGGGGCCACGCTGTACCGGGCCAGGGAAGCTGCAGATATCCTGGAAGAGAAGTATGGTTTGTCGGTCGAACTTATCGATGCCCGGAGCCTGGTCCCGTTTAATTACGAACCAGTCCTGCAATCGGTGCAAAAGACCGGCAGGATCCTGCTGACCAGTGATGCCAGTGAAAGAGGCTCTTTCCTGAAGGATATGGCACAGAACATTACCGAAATGGCTTTCGATGATCTGGATGCTCCGCCTGTGGTCGTGGGTTCAAGGAACTGGATCATCCCGGCACATGAGCTGGAAGATTATTTCTTCCCCCAGGCCGGCTGGATGGTGGATGCCATCCATGAAAAGATACTTCCGCTGAAAGGGCATAAGGTAAGCAACGATTTTACAGATGAGAAAAAAATCTGGAGGGCCGTGAAGGGAATATAATGGATTATTTACAAAGCCTTCCCGCTCCGGAAGTTTTGCTGCACAAGCACAGTCATGACCGGCAGGTACCTGAAGTGAACGGGCACCTTCACTCCCCGAACTCCTTCTGTGCGTTTAACAGCATTAAACAGATGTTTCAAATGGCCGTGGAAGAAGAGGTGAAGGTCCTCGGGATCAATGATTTCTATACGGTGGACGGGTATGATGAATTTGCCATGGAGGGACTACGGAACAGGATCTTTCCACTGTTCAATATAGAATTCATGGGACTGATGCAGGATATGCAAGCGCAGGATATACGCGTCAACGATCCGAATAATCCCGGCAGGATCTATTTCAGCGGAAAGGCATTAAAGCATCCGCTTTCCGTCTCCAATGAGAACCGCAAATTTCTCGAGGATCTGCAGCAGAGCAGTCAGGTCCAGGTAAGAGAAATGATCAGCAAGGCAGATGCCCATCTCCTCTCCATAAATGCCAGGTTCAATATTACCTATGAGCAGATCAGGGAAAAATATGCGAATAAACTGGTACGTGAGAGGCATATAGCCAGGGCCATCAGGGAAGCTGTCATGGACCATTATCCCTCCGTGGATCAGGTCTACTCTTTTTTCATGTTATTGTTCGATGGCAAGAAATTATCCGCTTCCCTGGATGATCCCTCAGCCGTGGAAAATGAGATCCGCTCGGTGTTGCTCAAGGCAGGGGGCAAGGCCTTTGTTCCGGAGGATAACGATGCTTTCCCGGAATTGCAAAAGATCATTGACTTTATCCTCGATGCCGGGGGGATACCGTGCTACCCCGTACTGCTGGATGACAGGAAGGGGAACCTGACGGGTTTCGAAGGGGACTGGGACCGCATGGATGAGGTACTGCGGTCATTCAACGTGTCTTGCCTTGAACTAATCCCATTGCGTAACAGCCTTGAAAAACTGGAGGAGTTTGTAGACTATTTCCGCAGGAAGAATTATGTAATATCATTCGGAACCGAGCATAATTCCCCGGGTCTGTTTCCCATCACGGTGAAAGTCAACAAGGATAAGGACCTCACCCCTGAATTAAAGAAGGTATCCTATGAAGGATGCTGTATCCTTGCTGCCCATCAATACCTGGTTGGCAGGGGACTGAGTATGGATATCGATAACCAGGATTATTACATGGACCTGGGTAATGCAATCATTAAGGAATTCACATTATAATATGCACCCATGCAAAAAGATCTGCAGGAACTTGTAAATATTTCCCATTTTTACGGACAGGACAAACGTTATGTCATTGCGGGAGGCGGCAATACCTCCATGAAAACCGCTGACAGGATATGGATCAAGGCCAGCGGCTTTGCTCTTTCTACGATCACTGAAGAGGGCTTTGCCATGCTCGATCGTGAAAAATTAAAGAAAATTTCATCCGTGGAGTACTCAAAAGATCCGTTCCAGCGGGAGCGGGAAATCAAGGATGATCTGACTGAGGCCACTATAACCAAAGACCGCCGCCCTTCTGTCGAGACATCATTGCATGACCTGATACAATATAAATTTGTGGTCCACCTGCATCCAACCCTGGTGAACGGGCTGATGTGCAGCAATGACGTGAAGGACCATCTTTCAAGTTTATTTGGCGAGGATACCCTTTATATTCCTTATGCTGATCCCGGCTATATCCTGTTCAGGCAGGTGGAGATCCAGTTAATGAAGTACCGGAACAAGGCAGGGAAGGATCCTGTCATTATCCTGCTTCAGAATCATGGGATCTTTGTTGGTGCTGAGACAATTAAGGAGATCCGGACGATCTACGATGAGGTTTTTTCAAAACTTGAATCGGCGGTTAAGCAGAAGCCACCAGCAGAAGATCTTTCCGTTAAGGATATGGTTACTGATATTCTTCCGGCCCTTCGGATGATGTTGTCAGGGGAGGGAAATAAGACATTAAGGATACGCAACAATAAACTGGTGGAATATTTGATCGGTTCTGCCGCCGGTTATCAGAAGATCAGTAAGCCCTTCACCCCGGATATCATAGTATATTGTAAGGCAAATTATATATACAGTGAAGCAACAGGCAGCCCGGAAGAAATACTGGAAGACCTGCAAACCCGTATCACCGCATTTGAGAAGGAATTCGAATATGCGCCGAAGGTGATCCTGATAAAGGGACTCGGCATTGTGGGTGTAGGAGACAATGCAGCCGGTGCGGATATCATCCTGGATGTATATGAGGATTTGATGAAAATCTCCTGGCTGAGCGAATCATTCGGGGGACCACATTTCATGACCCCGGAACAGATCCGGTTCATCGACACCTGGGAAGTTGAAAACTACCGGCGTAAAACTGCGGCCGGTGGAGCAGACAGGGGAAGGGCAGAGAATAAAACCATCATCGTCACCGGTGCTGCCATGGGATTCGGAGCCGGCATCGCAAGGGGATTGTTCGAAGAAGGGGCAAATGTGGTGATCGCCGATATTAGTGAGGAATCCGGGAAGGAATTCAAGGGTGTGCTTGATAGACTGGGCAGGAAAAACCAGGCGTTATTTGTGCAGACTGATGTATCAGATAGCGAAAGCCTGCAGCATCTTATGAAGAAGACGGTTGAGGTTTTCGGTGGACTCGATGTTTTTATCAGCAATGCGGGGATACTGCGTGCCGGCGGACTCGAAGAGATGGATGAAAAGACCTTTGACCTGGTCACCAAGATCAACTACAATGCCTATTTTTACTGCACCAAGTATGCTTCGGCCATCATGAAGACTCAGCATGCATATGACAGGGAATACTTTATGGACATTATCCAGATAAACTCTAAATCGGGACTGGCCGGCAGTAAAAAGAACTTTGCCTATGCCGGGGGCAAGTTCGGGGGGATAGGATTAACCCAGTCCTTTGCCCTGGAGCTGGCACCGTACAGGATCAAAGTAAATTCCATCTGTCCGGGTAACTTTTTCGAGGGACCCCTCTGGTCCGATCCTGAGAATGGGTTGTTCGTACAGTACCTGAATGCCGGAAAAGTACCGGGTGCACAGACCATACAGGATGTGCAGCAATACTATGAGGACCAGGTGCCCCTGGGACGAGGCTGCAAGGCGGAGGATGTATTGAAGGCTGTACTGTATGTCATGGATCAGGAATACGAAACGGGACAAGCCATCCCGGTGACCGGTGGTCAAACCATGTTGAATTAGCAGATAATAAATCATATGAAAACTAAAGCTGTACGATTATATGGTAAGGAAGACCTCAGGCTTGAGGAGTTTGAATTGCCTGCCATGAAGGATGATGAAATCCTGGCCGAAGTTATATCAGACAGCCTCTGCATGTCATCCTACAAGGCGGCCATGCTGGGCGCCGATCACAAAAGGGTGCCCAAGGACGTAGCCGACAACCCGACCATTGTCGGACATGAATTTGCCGGGAGGATCCTGGAGGTAGGGGATAAATGGAAACATAAATTCAAGTCCGGGGATAAATTTACGGTACAGCCCGCACTCGGGGCATTGACCCTGGAAGCGGCAGGCTATTCTTTCCACTATTTCGGCGGAGATGCCACACATGTGATCATCCCGGCGGTTTACATGGAACAGGACTGTATTATCCCCTTCGAGGCTGATTCCTACTTCATGAGCTCCTTGGCTGAACCCTATTCATGTGTGGCCGGGACCTTCGAGGCCCATTATCATACACGTTTTGGATCCTATGTACATGAAATGGGCATCAAGGAAGGAGGCAAAATGGCCATGCTTGGCGCCGCGGGTCCTATGGGAACCGCAGCTATTGATTTCATTGTCCACACGGACAGGAGGCCATCCCTGCTGGTGGTTACAGATATCGACCAGAAAAGGCTGGATTATATCGCGGGACTGATCACCAGGGAGGAGGCGGCCGGCCAGGGCATAGACCTGTTCTATGTCAATACAGCTGATCATTCCGATCCGGAGGCATACCTGAGGTCCCTGACCGGTAGTAATAATGGTTTTGATGATATTCTCGTTTTTGCCCCTGTAAAGCCCGTCGTTGAGCAGGCGGATGCATT
>DAOUVF010000374.1 GCA_030667765.1 Bacteroides sp. | reverse complement strand
ACAAAAATTAAAAACAAGACTATATAAATAAATACAAACATGAGTACTTTGTCAGTTATAAAGGCATGTCTGACAATTTTGATGAGATCGGAAAATCGGTGGTTAAGATCCGGGAAGGAAAACCGGTACTGATCAATGATGTGGCATCTGTAATTATCGGATCTCCTCAAAGAATCGGTGCCGCCTTCATTGATGATACCGAATCAGTGATCATGACGGTGCTGAAACAACCCAATACCAATACCCTGCAACTGACCAATGATATTGATATGGCACTGGAGGATATGGAAGCTTCCCTGCAGGAAGGGATTGAGATCAAAAGTCATTTTTTCAGGCAGGCGGAATTTATCCGGACGTCAGTAAACAATGTCCTCAGGGTATTGATCGAAGGCGGGTTATTTGTTTCAATCATACTATTCCTCTTCCTTTTCAATATGCGGACGACCATAATATCCCTGATAGCTATTCCACTTTCCCTGATAATTGCCCTTACCGTATTATACCTTCTTGGTTTTACCATCAATACAATGTCCCTCGGAGGTATGGCAATTGCCATTGGTGCCCTGGTCGATGATGCCATCATAGATGTTGAGAATGTTCATAAAAGGCTGAAACAAAATTTCAAAAAACCGCCGGAAGAGAGAGAGAAGAATCTCAAAGTAATCTATCTGGCTTCCACAGAGATTCGCTCGTCCATTGTCCAGGCCACCCTGATCATCATCGTTGCTTTCATTCCTCTGTTCTTCCTCTCGGGAATGGAAGGCAGGATGCTGAAGCCGCTGGGGATCACCTTTATCGTATCCCTGTTTGCCTCGATGTTTATTGCCATCACACTTACACCTGTGCTTGCAAGCTATTTTCTTACAACCTCCGGGCAGCTGAGACGAAATATCAAGGGGGGAAATCCCCTGATCCGGAAGTTGAACCTGGCCTATGAAAAAAGCCTGGGGCGAATGCTTAAATACCCTAAAACCATAATATTCACATCGGGAATACTCCTTGTTTTATCCGTCATCCTGATAGCCCGTTTTGGCAGAAGTTTCCTGCCTGATTTTAATGAAGGGACCCTGACAATAACCACTACGAGTATGCCGGGTATTTCCCTGGAGGAAAGTAATCGTCTGGCGAGGAAGGTTGACCTGGAATTATTGCAGATCCCGGAGGTGCAGCATGTGAGTCGGCGGACAGGCAGGGCCGAGTTGAATGAACACAGCCATGGGGGAAGCAATGCCAGTGAGATTGATGTTCCCTTTATCCTGGAGGATCGTTCCAGGGAAGAATTCCTTGAGGAAGTCAGGGAACGCTTTGCAGGATTTTCAGGATTGAATATCAATATCGGTCAACCGCTCAGCCATAGGATCGATCACCTGCTTTCAGGAACCAGGGCCAACATCGCGATCAAGATATTCGGTGAGCAACAGGAAACACTTTTCAACCTTTCCGAAGAAATAGAGCTGGCCATCCGGGATGTTCCCGGGGTGGTTGACCTGAACAGGGAACAGATGATTGAGATCCCCCAGATACAGATCCGGCCAAGGAGAGATATGTTGCTGAAATACGGGATCCCCATGAATCGATTCACTGATTTTGTAGAAACTGCCATAGCCGGATTGAAGGTTTCGGAGGTTTATGAGAACAACCTGAACTATGACCTGGTCCTGAGATATGATGAACCATACCGGAACTCAGCCAGGGCCATAGAAAATACGCTTATTGATACCTGGGATGGATTGAAAATCCCCCTGCAATATGTAGCCGATGTAGTGTCCGTTTCGGGTCCCAATGTCATCAACAGGGAAAATGTGCAGCGAAAAATGGTCGTTTCTGCCAATGTGGCGGACCGGGATATAGGAAGCGTGGTCCATGATGTAAGACAGGCCATGGACGCTTCCATAAGTTTACCTGAAAGTTACAGGATCGAATTAGGGGGACAATTTGAAAGCGCCCAGCAGGCCCAGAAGTTGTTGTTTTTCAGTTCTCTTATTGCTGTACTGATCATTTTCATCATCCTTTACCAGGAATTCAAAAACACCCTGGTGGCATTTGTAGTATTGCTGAATCTTCCCCTGGCATTGATCGGGGGAGTGGTGAGTATCTGGCTTACATCCGGGACCATCAGCATTCCGGCCATTATCGGATTTATTACCCTGTTCGGCATAGCTACGCGGAACGGTATCCTGCTGGTCTCCAGGTATCGCCATATGCAAACCGACGGGCATTCCGTGGAAAAATCCGTTCGTGAAGGATCGGTCGATCGCCTGAATCCCATCCTAATGACTGCACTGGCTTCCGCATTGGCACTGCTTCCTATGGTTATCGCGGGACAAAAACCGGGGAATGAAATCCAGGCACCCATGGCCATTGTGATTCTCGGTGGATTGATCACTTCCACCCTGTTGAACCTTTATGTGATCCCTTCTGTGTATTATCTGATATTTAAAAGCAGTAAAAAATGAAGCATTTAAAATATATCGCAAGCGGCATCCTGTTCCTGGTATCTGTGCCGGCAACTCCACAGGCTTCTCTTGATTCCCTGATGATGCGGGTTATACATCATAACAGGACGCTTGGTACTGCAAGCCAGTATTTTGAGACTGTTCAGACCGGATCAAAGAGAAATCTGTACCTGGACAATCCGGAGGTGGGATTCGCTTATCTCTGGGGTTCACCTGAGAGGTTTGGCAACCGGACCGATCTGGTAGTGTCCCAGTCATTTGCCTTTCCGACAGTGTATACCAACCGGTCAAAGTTGTCAAAAGCAGAAGTTGAAAAAGCTTCGCAGCTCCTGGCAAGCATGAAAATAGAGAAGCTTCTGGAAGCCAAACAATTGTGGATTGAAAAGGTCTATCTGAACAAAGAACTATTGGTCCTGTCTGAAAGGATGGCTGAACTGGAACAGGTCAGTTCCTTTTACCAGATACAGTATGATAATGGTGAAATCAGCAAGATCAGCCTGAATAAGGCCTTGCTGCTGCGGGCCGCTCTGACAGCTGAAAGGGATGAGATCCTGGCAGAATCAGAGATTATTCAATCAAAGATCAACCATATTACGGGTAATAATCCGGTGGAAATTATAGATTCCATGTATTATCTGATAAATATGGAACTACAGGATTCTGTCATCAAGGAATCCCTGAAGGATCCGCTCTACCAGGCATATTTATCTGAAGTTGACCGCCTGAATTTTCAGAAGAAACTTACCAGGGCCACAGGCATGCCGAAAATCAGGACGGGCTATTATTCTGAGAAGATGAATGACTTAAGCTTGAGGGGGTTCCAGCTGGGTCTTACTATACCGCTCTGGAAAAACTCCAATAAGATCAAGCATGCCTCGGGAGAGATCCTGACGGCCGAAATGGAGGCGGATAAATATCGCTCGGCTGAAGTTGCCAGGATCATGCAATTCTATACCAGGTTCATGACCTACCTGAAACAGGTGGAACAATTGTCAGAGGTGCTTGATATTGCCAACAATCCCGGGTTATTGTCCCTCGCCATCGAAACAGGAGAGATATCCATGATTGAATATTTTTATGAAGTGGAATTATACTACAGGGTCAGGCATGATTTCCTGTTGGCGGAAAAAGAGCTGCATATTGCTGAATCTGAACTGAATAAATATGGCCTATATGTTGCTCTCCCACCTCCGGAGGGAGGTTAAAAACAGGTT